>JAYTOZ010000377.1:0-7960 GCA_043747515.1 Frankiales bacterium
CGCCCGATCACCGGGTCAAGCTTGGACTCGCGCGCCGCCTGGGTGAGGTTGCGACCGAACTGGTCGAGCACGAGCGAGGTCGAAGGGGTGCCCTCGGCCGGGCCACCCGGGGTCGCCGACTCCTTGCCCTGGTAACCGCTGAGCAGCTGGATGACCTGCTGACGAACCCGGTTGAGGTCGGCCCCGAGCTTGACGAGGACCTGGGCGGCCACGCCCTCGCCCTCGCGGATCAGCCCGAGCAGGATGTGCTCGGTGCCGATGTAGTTGTGGCCCAGCTGCAGCGCCTCGCGCAGCGACAGCTCCAGGACCTTCTTGGCCCGGGGGGTGAACGGGATGTGGCCGGACGGCGCCTGCTGACCTTGGCCGATGATCTCCTCGACCTGGCTGCGGACGCCCTCGAGCGAGATGCCGAGCGACTCGAGCGCCTTCGCGGCGACGCCCTCGCCCTCGTGGATCAGCCCGAGCAGGATGTGCTCCGTGCCGATGTAGTTGTGGTTGAGCATCCGGGCCTCTTCTTGGGCCAGGACGACCACGCGGCGGGCTCGGTCTGTAAATCTCTCGAACATGCTGTCGCTCCTCACGGGGCGGGGTGCCGGACCGGTCCGACTCCTCCGCACATTAGACCCGGACGACGATCCTCGACGGGTGACCGCCGACCTCGTCCGATATCAGGCCCAACCATGCACCTCGCGGGACCGTTCCCGCTGCACGGAGCCGGCCGGATACGCCGACAGCAGAACGGCCCGCGCCATGCGGCGCGGGCCGTGCTGGCAGTGCGCCGCCGAGCTAGTGGGCAGCCTCATAGGACTCGACCACGGCGGACGACAGGCGCCCCCGCTCGCTGACGGTGTGCCCGTGCTGGCGGGCCCACTCCCGAATGGCCTGCACCCGATCCCGATCACTACCGCCGGCCGGCTTGGCCGCGCGCGGGGACCGTCGTGGGGCTACTGAGCCGGCCCGACCGGCCCGGCGGGCTGCCCCGACGTACGGCGCGAAGGCATCACGCAACTCGGTTGCGTGCTCCTCGCAGACATCGATCTCATAGGTCGACCCGTCCAGGCCGAAAGCGATCGTCTCCTCGCCTTCGACCTCGTCCTCGTGCAGGTCGCACACGAGCAGGACCTGAACTCTTTGCGCCATAATTTCCCTCGATTGCTCAGAAACGAAGTCCGAGCATTGCACGGCCGACCGCACAATTGCAAACCCCGCGGGTGCCTGGAAGCTTTCTGGGCAAATGCGTCAGCGCGGCTCGGCCGCGCTGACAATGGGCCGGACGAGGGGAAACAGGATCGTCTCGCGAATGGGCTGGCCGGTCAGCAGCATGACGAGCCGGTCGATTCCCATCCCCTGGCCGCCCATCGGTGGCGCGCCGTGCTCCAGGGCCCGCAGGAAGTCCTCGTCCAACTGCATCGCCTCAGGGTCCCCGCCGGCGGCCTTCAATGACTGGGCGGTGAGGCGGCGGCGCTGCTCGACCGGGTCGACCAGCTCGGAATAGCCCGTGGCCAACTCGACCCCGCCGACGACGAGATCCCAGGCCTCGGCGAGCCGTGGATCGTCCCGGTGCTGACGGGCGAGCGGGCGGGCGCTGACCGGGTAATCGCGAACGAAGGTCGGCTGCACCAGGGTGTGCTCGACGAGCTTCTCGAACAGCTCCAGGGCTACCTCGCCGGCGTCCCAGCCGGGTTGCAGGGCGACCTCGTGCGCGGCCGCGAGGGCGACCAGGTGCGCGAGCGGCGTCCCCGCATCCACCGGCTCGCCGAGCACCTCGGCCAGCAATTCGTGCAGCGTGGCGCTGCGCCACGGCGCTTCGAGGTCGACCGCACCGTCCGCGACCACGGTGCGGCCGATCGCCCGGGCCGCTTCGAGGACCATCACCCGGGTCAGATCGGCCACCGTGTCGTAGTCGCCGTACGCCTCGTAGAACTCGAGCATCGTGAACTCCGGGAAATGCGTGCTGTCGATGCCCTCGTTGCGGAAGTTCTTGCCGATCTCGAAAACCCGGTCGATGCCGCCGACGACCGCCCGTTTCAAGTAGAGCTCGAGGGCGATCCGCAGGGTCACGTCGAGGTCGAGCGCGTTGAGGTGGGTCGTGAAGGGTCGGGCGGCCGCACCGCCGTGGACCAGCTGCAGGCTGGGCGTCTCGACCTCGACAAAGTCCCTGCTGTGCAGCACATCTCGCACTGCGCGTACGACCGTCGCGCGGTCACGGACCATCTGCCGGCTGGTCGGGTTGACCACCAGGTCGACGTAGCGCAGCCGCACCCGCGCCTCGGGGTCGGTCAGCCCGCGGTGCTTGTCGGGCAGCGGCCGCAGGGCCTTGCTTGTCAGTTGCCAGTCGGCGGCGAGGATGCTGAGCTCGCCGCGGCGGCTGCTGATGACCTCCCCGGTGACACCGACATGGTCGCCGAGGTCGACATCGGCCTTCCAGGCCGCGAGCCGCGCCTCCCCCACGCCCTCGAGGCTGACCATCACCTGGAGTTGGGCGCTGCCCTCCTGCAAGGTCGCGAAGCACAGTTTGCCGCCGGTGCGGGCCAGCACGACCCGGCCGGCCACCGCAACCATCTCCCCGGTACGGGTGTCGACCTCGAGCGTCGGATGGGCCCGGCGGACCTGCTCCAGCGTCGCAGTGCGCGGATAGCCGAGCGGGTACGGCGAAGTACCGGCCGCGACGAGCCGGTCGTACTTCTCCCGGCGGACCCTGACCTGCTCGTTGTCGGTCGGGACGGAGGAGGGTTCGGACACATCGACGAGCCTACTGAGCCGCCATCCTGCGCCGATCATGGACATTGTGCTGCCGGCTCAGGCTCAGCTCGACAGCACGAGTTCCATGATCGGCGGGTTAGGTGTTTTTCTCGAACACCAGGCGCAGGCCGATCAGGGTGAGGTCGGGCTCGTGCAGGTGAACGGTCTCGCAGTGGGCGATCACGAGCGAGGCGAGCCCGCCGGTGGCGACGACGGTCGCGGTGCCGCCGAGCTCGGCCACGACCCGGCGGACGAGCCCGTCGACCTGGCCGGCGAAGCCGTAGAGGATGCCGGACTGCAACGCCTCGACGGTGTTCTTGCCGATCGCCGACCGCGGGACGACGAGCTCCACCTTGCGCAGTTGGGCAGCCCGGGAGGCGAGCGCCTCGACCGAGATCTCGATGCCGGGGGCCAGCGCGCCGCCCAGGAACTCCCCCTTGGCGCTGACCACATCGAGATTGGTGGAGGTGCCGAAGTCGACGATGACGACCGGTCCGCCGTACAGATGGTGGGCGGCGAGGGTGTTGACGACGCGGTCGGCCCCGACCTCCTTGGGATTGTCGAACAGCAGCGGGACGCCGGTCCGCACGCCCGGCTCGACGATGACGGTCGGCACACCGGCGTAGTAGCGCCCGAGCATGGTGCGCATCTCGCGAAGGACGGCCGGGACGGTCGAGCACAGCGAGATGCCGGTGACCGGGGTGCCGTCGAGCAGCCCGCGGAAGGTGAGCATCAACTCGTCCGCGGTCCCCCGCGTATCGGTCTTGACCCGCCAGGTGTGGACGATGCGCTCGCCCTCGAAGACGCCGAGCACGGTGTTGGTGTTACCGATGTCGATGGCGAGCAGCATCAGTGCAGCCGCAGGTCGAGACCCAGATCGAGCACCGGCGCGGAATGGGTGAGCGCGCCGACCGACAGGTAGTCGACACCGGTCCGGGCGACATCGAGGGCGCGGTCCAGCGAGAGCCCGCCGGATGCTTCGGTCCGGACGCCGCGGGCCCGGCACACCTCGACCGACCTGTTCAGCTGGTCGAGGGACATGTTGTCGAGCAGCACGAGATCTGCGCCGGCGGCGAGGACCTCGACGACCTGCTCGACGGTGTCGCACTCAACCTCGACGTCGAGGCCTGGAAACTCCCGCCGGACCGCCTCGAAGGCCTTCGCCACCCCGCCCGCCGCGACGACGTGGTTGTCCTTGACGAGCGCGGCGTCCGACAGCCCCATCCGGTGGTTGACGCCACCCCCGACGCGCACCGCGTATTTCTCCAGCACGCGCAGCGACGGCGTGGTCTTCCGGGTGTCCCTGATCGCCGCTCCGGTGCCGGCCACCGCATCGACCCAGGCGCGGGTGAGGGTCGCGACCCCCGACAGGTGACACAGCAGGTTGAGCGCGCTGCGCTCGGCGGTGAGCAGCGTCCGGACCGGTCCGGTCACCTCGAGCACCGGCTGGCCGGCCACCACCGGCCCGTCGCCCCGGACCGCGCGCCACTGGACCGCGCCGACCACGTCGACGCAAGCCATGGCCACGCCACAGCCGGCCACCACCCCGTCGGCGCGGGGCACGAACGCTGCCTCGCCGACCAACTCCGCTGGGACGGTCGCGACGCTCGTCACGTCGACGCCACCGGCGAGGTCCTCGGCCACGGTTCGCCGCGCCAGCTCCTCGACCGCGCCCGGATCGAGCCCGGCCCCGGCGAGCTGCGTCAACGTCGCAGCAGACAGCCCCATCACTGCTCCAACGGCCGGTACGACGTACCGGTGCGATCGGTCACCAGATGCCCCCGCCAGGCGTCGGACGCCGCCGGGAAGTCCTCCCGCCAGTGTGCACCGCGCGTCTCCTCTCGCAGCCGCGCGGCGGTGACGACGGCGGTTGCGACCGCGTGCAGATCGGTGGCCTCCCACGCTGCCGGGGACGGCCGCGAGGACGACCGCTCGGCAAGCGTGCTGAGCGACTTCGCAGTCGCGGCAAGCGACGCGGCGCTCCGCAGGACACCTGCCCCTTCGGTCATCGTCCGCGCGAGGTCGCCGCGGGTGGCCGGATCGAGCAGCACGGCCGGACCGATATGCGGGACGGGGGTCTGGTGCGGGGGAAGCCCGGCGACGAGGTCGTCGCCGATGCGGGCTGCGAAGACGAGGCCCTCGAGCAGGCTGTTGCTGGCCAGCCGGTTTGCGCCGTGCACACCCGTGCAGGCCACCTCGCCGCAGGCGTAGAGACCGCGCACGGTCGTGTGCCCGTCAAGGTCGGTCACGATGCCGCCGCTGGCGTAGTGGGCCGCCGGCGCCACCGGGATCGGCTCGGTGACCGGATCGACCCCCGCCTCACGGCATCGCGCGACGATGGTCGGGAATCGCCGCAGCAGCAGCGCTTCCCCCAGCCCACGGGCGTCGAGGAAGACATGGTCGACGCCCTGGGCGAGCATCCGGCGGGTGATCGCCTTGGCGACGACGTCACGCGGGGCGAGATCGGCCAGCGGATGGTCGTCGGTCGTGATGACCCGCGCACCCTCGGCGTCGACGAGGAACGCGCCCTCACCCCGCATGGCCTCGCTGACGAGTGGCTGCTGGCCGGTCGAGGCCGGGCCGAGCCACAGCGCGGTTGGGTGGAACTGCACGAACTCCAGGTCGGTCACCTCGGCCCCGGCTCGCAGCGCGAGCGCCACCCCGTCGCCGGTCGACACTGCGGGGTTGGTGGTGCTCGAGAACACCTGCCCCATACCGCCGGTCGCCAGCACGACGGCGCGCGCGCGGACCGCCCCCACACCGTCCCTACTGCCCTCACCGAGCACATGCAGGGTGATCCCGGCGGCCCTGCCGTCGGCTCCCTGCAGCAGGTCCAGGACCAGCGCATGCTCGCGCAGCTCGATGTCGGGATGCGCCCTGACCGCGGCGACCAGAGCCCGGCTGACCTCGGCGCCGGTGGCGTCGCCGCCGGCGTGGACGATGCGGTCGCGGTGGTGACCGCCCTCGCGGGTCAGCGACAACTCGCCGGACGGGTCGCGGTCGAAGGCGGCGCCGAGGTCCATCAGCTCGCGCAGCCGGGCCGGTCCCTCGGCGCACAACACGTCGACGGCGGCCTCGTCGCACAAGCCGACCCCGGCCACCAGGGTGTCGCGGGCATGGTCGGCGGGGGTGTCGTCCGTGCCGAGCGCGGCCGCGACGCCGCCCTGGGCCCACCGGGTCGAGCCGTCGTCGACGAGCACCTTCGTGACCAGCAGCACCTTGCCTGCGCGGGTGGCGTGCAGCGCTGCGGTCAAACCGGCGACGCCGGAGCCGACGACGACGACGTCGGTCGTGACGATCCAGCCGGGCTCTGGGGCCAGCAGACGAAGGGCGCTCACCAGACGAGGGTGGGGTCGTCGTCGTAGGAGCCGCTGCGCGGGCCTCGGTCATGGACCTCGTCACCGCGCAGCAGGCCCGGCAGCGGCTCGGCCGGGTCGTGACCGGTGCCGACGATGCGGTTGTCGGCGTCGACGAAGACCACCCTGGGTTGCCGGGTCCGCGCTTCGGCGTCGTCCAGCTGACCGTAGGCGATGAGGATGACGAGGTCACCGGGGTGCACCAGTCGGGCAGCCGCACCGTTGATGCCGATCACCCCCGAGTCAGCCGGTCCGCTGATCACGTAGGTCTCCAGACGCGCACCGTTGGTGACATCGACGATCGCCACCTTCTCGCCGGGGAGCAGGTCGGCCGCGTCGAGCAGGTCCTGGGCCACCGTGACAGAGCCGACGTAGTGCAGGTCGGCCTGGGTCACCGTGGCGCGATGGATCTTCGACGTGAGCATCGTGCGCAGCATCAGGTGTCCTTGCGAAGGAGGCGGTTGTCGATGAGCCGGGTCGTACCGAGCCGGCCGGCGACCACGAGCAGGTCACCGTCGGGACGCACCTCGAACGTCGCGCTGTCGACCCGCTCGAGGTAGTCGATGTCGAGCTTTGCGTCGTCGAGCAACGCCCGGCCGGCCGCGACGTCGCCGGTTGCGAGAGCCCGGCTGAGTCCGACTGCGCGGGTTCGTTCGTCCGCGCTGAGGTAGCGGTTGCGGCTGGACAACGCGAGCCCGTCGGCCTCGCGGACGGTCGGCACGGCGATCACCGTCACGCCGACGTCGAGGTCGTCGACCATCCGGCGGATCGCGGCGAGCTGCTGGGCGTCTTTTTGTCCGAACAGCGCGACGTCCGGCCTGGTGAGGTGCAGCAGCTTGAGCACCACCGTGAGCACCCCGTCGAAATGCCCCGGTCGGCTGGCTCCTTCGAAGACCTGGCCGAGCGGGCCGGCGCTGACCCGAACCAACGGCTCGCTCGGATAGGCGACGTCGGGGGTGGGGGTGAAGACCAGGTCGGCGCCCAACGCTTCGCACCGGGCCAGGTCGGCGTCGCGGGTGCGTGGGTAACCCTCAAGGTCCTCGCCGGCGCCGAACTGCAATGGGTTGACGAAGATCGTCACGACCACGCTGTCAGCCCGTTCACGGGCCGCCCGGACGAGGGCTGCGTGGCCGTCGTGCAGCGCGCCCATCGTCATGACAACGGCGACCCGGCCGGGGAGTTCGATGCGCGCCTGCGCAAGCTCCGCCCGGGTGCCGACGACCCTCACCGGGCCGCCCCGAGGACCGCCAAGAGTGGGCCTGCGGCATCGGCGGCCAGGCGGCCGTCGGCCAGCGCGCGGTCGGCGGTCAGCCGGGCCAGTGCCAGGTAGACCGGCCGGACATCGCCGGGCAGGGCGGCGAGGTGGCTGGCAACCGTGCCCGCGTCGCCGCGGCTCACCGGACCGGTCAGCGCCGCGTCACCGCCGCGCAGCGCCCCGTCGAGGGCGGCACCCAGCAGCGGTCCGAGCACTGCGGCCGGGTCCGGCGCACCGGCCTGCCGCAGCAGGTCGGCGGCGCTCGCGACCAGCGTCACGAGATGGTTGGCGCCGTGTGCGAGCGCGGCGTGCCACAGCGGCCGCAGGGCCTCCTCGACCCAGACCGGCTCGCCACCCATCTCGAGCACGAGCGCCTCGGCCACCGGCCGGAGCACCTCCGGGCTCGTCACCCCGAAGGCCGCACCGTGCAGCCGGGCGAGGTCGACCGTCGTGCCGGTGAACGGCAGCACCGGGTGCAGGGCCAGCGGCAACGCGCCCCGGCGTACGGCGGGATCCAGGACCGCGAGCCCGTGTCGACCGCTGGGGTGGGCGAGCAGTTGCCCGGCCTGCACGGCGCCGGTCTCGGCCAGGCCCGCCACCAGGGAGG
>JAYTOZ010000378.1:0-3223 GCA_043747515.1 Frankiales bacterium
GTGCACACCCTGTGCACCCTGGGCTCGCCACACAGCGGCACGCACACGGCGCGGCTGCTGCCCCAGAACTTCGTCCGCCAGTTGCGCCCCGGCTCGGCCATCATGCGCGAGCTCGCCGAGCCGGCGCCCGGCTGCCAGACCCGGTTCGTGGCGTTCTGGAGCGACCTGGACCAGATGGTGGTGCCCAAACGATCCGCCCGGATCGAGCATCCCGACCTGCGGGCGCGCAACGTGTTGCTGCGCGGCGTCGGGCACCTATCGCTGCCAATCGACGGCCGCGTTGTCCACGAGATCACCACCCTGTTGGGCCATCTCGATGAGCACGGCGCGACGGTCACGGCCGGCGTCACGGCGTTCGACGTCGCACCACCCGCCGAGCCCGAGCAAGGCGCGCCGCGCCGCTTCCGGCTCCGGGGAGCCGGCTCCAGCTGAGCCTGAAGTTAGAGCTTCTCGAGGGGGGCGTAGCGCAGCAGCAGCCACTTGGCGCCGGTGCCCGGCCCGAAGTCCACCTCGGCCTGGGTGCTGTCACCCGCGCCGCGGGTCGCGGTCACGGTCCCGAGCCCGAACGCGTCGTGATTGACCCGGTCGCCGATCTCCAGCTGCGGGACCGGCCGCAGCCCAGGGCCGGCGCTCTTGCCGCGCGGGGAGGCCGCCAGCCGCGTCGCAGCCTGGCTCAGGGCCGGTGTCGAGGTCACCGTCGAGGCCAGCCGCCGCCAGTCCATCAGGTGCTCCGGCAGCTCGTCGAGGAATCGCGACGGCGGGTTGTACGACGTCTGCCCCCAGGCGCTGCGCAGATGGGCCCGGCTGACGTAGAGCCGCTCGCGGGCGCGGGTGATCCCGACGTAGGCCAGCCGACGCTCCTCCTGCAGCTCGGCGGCGTCGCCGAGGGACCGCAGGTGGGGGAAGACGCCGTCCTCCAGGCCGGTGAGGAACACGACCGGGTATTCCAGGCCCTTTGCGGCGTGCAGCGTCATCAGCGTGACCACCCCACCGGTCCCGTCGGCGTCCGGAATGGTGTCGGCGTCCGCGACGAGCGACACCTGTTCGAGGAATTCCGGCACGCCGCCGTCGGGCACCCGCTCCTCGAACTCGCGGGCGACGCCGACGAGCTCGGAGAGGTTCTCGACCCGGCTCTCGTCCTGCGGGTCGCTGCTCTCGGCCAGCTCGGTGAGGTAACCGGTGCGGTCGAGCACGGCTTCGAGGACCTCGGCCGGGGGCATGTTGCCGACGACCAGCGCCCGCAATTCGTCCATGAGATCGGCGAACTCGCGGACCGCCTTCGCGCTGCGTGGGGCCATCCCCTGCACCTCGTCGCAGCGCCGCAACGCCTCACCGAACGGCACCCGCTCGCGGGAGGCGAATGCCTCGAGGCAGGCCTCGGCCCGGTCGCCGATGCCCCGCCGGGGGGTGTTGAGGATGCGCCGTAGCGACACCAGGTCGGCGGGGTTGGCGAGCACCCGCAGGTAGGCCAGGGCGTCGCGGACCTCCCGGCGCTCGTAGAAGCGCACCCCGCCGACGACCCGGTAGGGCAGTCCGACCCGGATGAAGATCTCCTCGAACACCCGGGACTGCGCGTTGGTCCGGTAGAACACGGCGACATCGTGTGGCTGCACCCCTTTGTCGTCGCACAGCGCGTCGACTTCGCCTGCTACGAAGGCAGCCTCGTCGTGCTCGTTGTCCGCGACATAGCCGACGATCCGATCGCCGTCGCCGGCATCTGTCCACAGCCGCTTGTCTTTGCGGCCGGCGTTCTTGGCGATGACGGCGTTGGCCGCCGTCAGGATGGTCTGGGTGGAGCGGTAGTTCTGCTCGAGCAGGACGACGGCCGCGGCCGGGAAATCGATCTCGAAGTCCATGATGTTGCGGATGTCGGCGCCCCGGAAGGCGTAGATCGACTGGTCCGCGTCACCGACGACGCACAGCTCCGCGGCGGGCACCTCCGCGGTCGCCCGACTCAGCTCCCGGACGAGGGTGTACTGCGCGTGGTTGGTGTCCTGGTATTCATCGACGAGCACGTGCCGGAACCGTCGGCGGTAGTGCTCGGCGATGTCGGGGAACGCCTGCAGCGCCTCGACGGTGACCATGATCAGATCGTCGAAATCCATCGCGTTGGCCTCGCGCAGCCGCTGCTGATAGAGCGCGTAGACCTCGGCGCGCTGCTCCTCGATCACGTTGGTCGCACTGCTCCGGGCGCTTTCCCAGTCGATCAACTCGTTCTTCAGATCACTGATCTGGTTGCTGAGCTGGCGTGCCGGGAACCGCTTCGGGTCGAGGTCGAGGTCCCGACACACCAGCGTCATGAGCCGCTGCGCGTCGGCCTGGTCGTAGATCGAGAAGGTCGACGTGAAACCGAGTTTTTTCGCCTCGGCCCGCAAGATCCGGACGCAGGCGGAGTGGAAGGTCGACACCCACATGGCCCGGGCGCGGGGCCCGACGAGGGCGGCGACCCGCTCCTTCATCTCGCCGGCCGCCTTGTTGGTGAAGGTGATGGCGAGGACCTCACCCGGCTGCACGCCGCGCGCGGCCAGCAGGTAGGCGATCCGGGTGGTCAGCACCTTGGTCTTGCCCGAGCCGGCCCCGGCGACGACCAGCAGCGGTCCCCCCGCGTGGACGACCGCCTGCCGCTGCGGCGGGTTGAGCCCCTCGAGCAGCCGGTCGGCATTCGGGCGCGTCGGAGCCAGCACCGCCGGACCGAAATCTTCCTCGAACACGCGTTCCAGCCTAGTTGACGGGCGCCGCCCGTACGGCGGGCCAGGCCGCCGGATCAAGCCCTTGCCGCCGGGTGGCACCGGTGCCACAGTGCCTGCAACGGTGCTCCGCGGTCGGCGCCGGACCGCGGGGGGCCGTCGGCGCCGGCGGGGAAGGCCGCCGGAGGCCGAATGCCCGGGCATTTCACGCACATCTACACCGCGCGTCGCGTCGCGGACCTGCTCGCCGACCCCGGCAGCACATCCTTCGACCTCGCGGGTCTGGATCTCGCCACAACGGCCGGCGACCGGAGCCCAGCGCAGTGCGCCGAGCTGATGCAACGGTGGGAACGCTTCACCGCCCTGGGCGCGGTCGGGCCGGACCTGTTCTTCTTCTGCCAGGACTACTCATCGGGCCCGCTCGCTGCCACGCCGTACCAGGACGACGTCCTCATGCTGGCGATGGCGGTCTACTACTGGCTCGACGCCGCGAAACAGGACGACTACGAGCCGCTGCTCATCCTGCTGGCCGAGGT
>JAYTOZ010000379.1:0-10597 GCA_043747515.1 Frankiales bacterium
CCGCTCCCCGCGGTGGCCTCCACCTCGATACGGGTCGGGAAGTCGTGCGAGGTCCTGGTGATCGGCAAGACCGTCACGGTGGACGCGTGCCCGTTCCAGCTGTCAGCTGACACCACCAGCGCCGGGCGTACCGTGCCCTGCTCATGACCGACCGGGACACCGAAGTCCGCCAACCAAATCTGACCCCGCCGGGCCTCACTCACGGTCAAGGCCGTCAGCGACCGACAACTCCCACACCGGGTCCTCATCGAGCTCGACCGGATACCGCGCCAAGGCCTCCTGCGTCTTGCGCCAAAACTCAGCCGTCTCCAACGCCTCGAGGGCCTCCTCGACGACCTCGCCGATCGACCTGCCGCGACTGGCAGCAAGGGCTGCCGCCCGCGCCCTCGTCGCCTCCGACACCCGAACCGTCGTCGCCACCCAGGAAACGTACGCGCCTGCACACGCAATCGCATGCGCCATACCGGCCGCGGGCGGCGCCGTCGGACTCGCCCTCGACGACCCGCGTCAAGAAAACGGCTCGCAGCCCAGCCATCCCAGTGCACGCCCGCGCCCGGGCGAGCACTGCTCCGCCGTCGGGAGGCGCATCAGCCTGAGAGTCTGTGAAAGCCATGACCAAGGGCACCATGCGTCACTACTCACCGGCCGCGTCGACGGGGACGGGTCCCTTCGAGCAGCGTCAGCCGACGATGCGCTCGTGTTCACGACAGGCGTCGGCACACCGCTGGAGCCCCGCAACGTCCTGCGGTCGTTCCACTCGCTCTGCGACCGCGCCCAGGTCCGGCGGGTCCGCATCCACGACCTCCGGCACGCGGCCGCCTCGTTCATGCTGCTACGTGGGGTCGACATGCGCGTCGTCATGGGGACGCTCGAGCATTCGCGGTTGGCCACGACGAGCGACCTCTACACGCATCTGCTCGAGCCGGTGCAACGCGCCGCCGCAGATCGCATGGAGTCGCTCCTGCGCCAGGTCACACCCCACTCGGGGAGGCGACCGCAGGCGAGCGAGCCCGCTCGTCCGTGCCGTCGGCGCGCTGCATGGCTACCGACTGACCCGGTTCCGGCCAGCGGACTTGTCTTGGCCCAGTTCGAGCTGGGCCGATCGTCTCCGTCACTACTTGCGGCTCCAACCCCGGGGCACCCTGGAGCTTGATCATCGTCGTGGCTGTATAGGCCGCAAAAAAGGAGCCGCCCAACTTGCGACGACCCCTGTGACCTGCAGTTTTGTGGTGCGCTCGGCAGGATTCGAACCTGCAACCTCTTGATCCGTAGTCAAGTGCTCTATCCGTTGAGCTACGAGCGCGCGCCGACCCGGAGAACGGCTTGTGGAGCATACCGGCTCAGCCATCCGCCCTCATCGCGGTTTGGACGCCCGAGCAGGACCTCCACCGCTATCCCGTTTGCTCAGGCGACGTCACCGGCTCGTCACCGCACGTACGCCGGGACAGGCGGACGCCGCCAATGCATTCTGTGGTCCGCGCCACGCTGGTCGCCGGGGTCTGGTCGGCGGTGGCGCTCGCCCGTCCCGACTGCTCAGCGGAGCGGCCCGCAGCCCGGTCGCGTTGCTCGTCGGCGCCGGTCTCGTCGGTGCGTCCACACGGTCGTCGCCCGGGTGCTGCACCGGCCAGGCCTGGCGCCGTGGGCCGCGACAACGGTCGTCCTCGTCAGCATCGCCCCGTCGCTGCGGGAGACCGTGTTCGTCGAACCCTTCCCTGCGGCCGCGGCAGCGGTCCCGTCCCACCACCCGACACGGGGCCCCCAAGCATGCCGCCGCCGATCGCTGCCGGGGACCTGCGCTGACGGCGCCGACCGTCACCGTCGCCAGCGCCACCGCCAGGGCACCGACGACGCCCGGGTGACCACCGGTACGGCGTACCAGCGGGCGAGTTTGCCGTCCCTGGACACAGCGCGCAGGCGCTCCTCGGCCGCCCGCCGGCTATCGGTTGTGGCGATCACGAGCAGGGAATCCCCGCGCTGTAGCCGCGTGTCCGGGCCGGGCACCGTGCTCTGTCCACCGCGTACGACGAGGGTGAGGGCGGCCCCGGCCGGCAGGCGCAGCTCGTCGACGTAGACGCCGTGCAGATGCGAACCCTCGCGTACCTCGACCTGCAACAGATCGGCCCGCATCTCGTCCAGCGGCGCGCTCTCGACCTCGAGGTCGGTCGCGCCGAGGTCCTCGACAACGCCGAGCCGGCGGCCCACCCAGGGCAGGGTCGGGGCCTGCACGAGGGTGTAGACGACGACCAGGACGAACACCGTGTCGAGGACCCGGGTCCCCCCTGGCACCCCGGTCCGGACCGGCACGGTGGCCAGCACGATCGGTACGGCGCCGCGCAGGCCAGCCCAGCCGAGAAAGACCTGATGGCGCCAGGGCACCTTGAACGGCAGCGCCGACAGGGCCACGGCGAGCGGCCGGGCGAGCAGCGTGGCGAAGCCGCCGACGACCAGGGCGGCCGGGACCGCGCCGAGCAGCCGGGCCGGCGAGGCGAGCAGACCGAGCAGGACGAACAAGCCCAGCTCGGCCAGCAACGCCAGGGAGGTGGCGAAACCGAGCACCGCCCGCCGATGCGGCAGCCGGGAGCTGCCGACGATCAGGCCGGCGACATAGACGGCGAGGAACCCGCTGGCACCGATGGCGTTGGCAGCCGCGAAGGCCGTCAGGACCAAGCCGACCGTGGCGATCGGGTAGAGCCCGGCGCTCGGCAGGGCGAGGCGGGCCAGCACGGCACGGCCGAGGCCGCCGAACGCGAGCCCGACCGCAAGACCGGCCAGCAGCTCATACGCCACCAGCGCGGCGATGGTTCCCGCACCGGTCGTGTCCCAGGCCGTCGAGGAAGCGATCGTGACGAGGACGACGGTCGGGGCGTCGTTGAGGCCGGACTCCGCCTCGAGTACCGAGCGCAGCGAAGCCCGCAGCGGGAGTCGGCGCAGGACCGAGAACACCGCAGAAGCGTCGGTCGAGGCGACGACCGCGCCGAGCAGCACGGCGGTCCGCCGGTCGACCCCGAGGAGCAGCACCGAGGCGCCGGCGACGACCGCCACGTTGACCAGCACGCCGAACGTCGACAGCAGCACGGCGAACGGCAGCGCCGGCCGCACCTCGACGTACCTCGTCGTCAGACCGCCCTCGGCCAGGATCAAGGCAAGCGCAATCAGCCCGAGATCCTCGGTGAGGCGGTAGTCGCTGAAGCGCACCCCGAGGCCGGCCTGCCCGACCGCGAGGCCGATGGCGAGATAGACGAGCAGTGTCGGCAGGCCGGCGCGGCTCGCCAACCGCACCGCGAACACCGCCACCAGCAGCAGCCCGCAGCAGGCGAGGAGCACCAGATTGACACGCGCGTCCACCCGGTGATCCTGCCTTGCGGGCGCCGTGGCCCGGCGTACGCGACGATGGTGGCTGACAACAGCACGACGAAAGGGTTCGGGACGGTGACGCAACCCCGGCGCAGGCCGGCCTGGCCGGGCGAGCTTGCCGTCCTCGTCGGGCTGCTGGTTGTGTACGACCAGGTCGCGGGCCTGGCCAAGGTGCGCACGGAGGCGGCGCTCGCGCACGGCCGCGCGCTGCTGACCGTGGAGCACTTCAGCATCGAGCAGCGGCTCAACCAGTTGCTCGACGGGGTCAGCTGGCTGCACGCGCCGACCGCCTACTACTACGACATCGCCCACATCGCGGTCACGACCATGGTGCTGGTCGGCGCCTACCTCCTGCGGCCGACCAGCTACCGACGGGCGCGCACGGCGCTGGTCACCATCAACCTGGTCGGCCTCGCGGTGTTCCTGGCCTACCCCCTCGCGCCGCCGCGGCTGCTGCCGGACGCCGGCTTTGTCGACATCGTCGCCCAGTCGCACACCTGGGGCGCCTGGGAAACCGCCGGCGGCGTTGCGCAACGGGCCAACGAATACGGCTCGATGCCCAGCCTGCACGTCGCCTGGGCGGTCTGGGTCGCGCTGACCGTCGCCTCGATGACGACGAGCCGGGCCTGGCGCGCCACCGCCTGGGGGCATGTCGCGCTGACCTCGGTCGTGGTGGTCGCCACCGGCAACCACTACCTGCTCGACGTGCTGGCCGGCGCGCTGACCTGCGCGGTCGGTTGGGCCGTCGCCGTCGTACGCCGTACCGAGGTGGCCGCGCCGGTCGACGAACCCGTCCTGCAGACCACCAGCTGACCCACAGCAACCTCACAGCAAGGTGGCGCAGACTGAGCGCATGTCCGAGGCGCGCCTGCTCGTCGTCGACGACGAGCCCAACATCGTGGAGCTGCTCGCCGCCTCGCTGCGCTTCTCCGGCTTCGAGGTGGCGACTGCCGCGAGTGGCCTCGAGGCGGTCGCCACGGCCCACACCTTCCGGCCGGACCTGCTGGTGCTCGACGTGATGATGCCGGACCTCGACGGGTTCGGGGTCGTCCGCCGGCTGCGCGCCGAAGGCCTGCGCACGCCGGTGGTCTTCCTCACTGCGCGCGACGCCACCGAGGACAAGGTGATGGGTCTGACCCTCGGCGGCGACGACTAC
Organism: Frankiales bacterium; assembly: GCA_043747515.1. Classification (GTDB taxonomy): domain Bacteria; phylum Actinomycetota; class Actinomycetes; order Mycobacteriales; family SCTD01; genus JAYSQK01. Next base: position 4,511 of record JAYTOZ010000379.1, read on the forward strand.
GTCACCAAGCCGTTCAGCCTGGAGGAGGTCGTCGCCCGGATCAGGGCGGTGCTGCGCCGCGGCGCCGGCGCCGAGCCCGGCAGCTCGCTGGCGTTCGCCGACATCGAGCTCGACGAGGACACCCACGAAGTGTGGAAGGACGGTCAGCTCGTCGCGCTGTCACCGACCGAGTTCGCCCTGCTGCGCTACTTCATGCAGAACGTCGGCCGGGTGCTGTCCAAGGCGCAGATCCTCGATCACGTCTGGCATTACGACTTCGGCGGCGAGGCGGGCGTGGTCGAGTCCTACGTGTCCTATCTCCGCAAGAAGATCGACACGACCGAGCCGCGGCTGCTGCACACCCTGCGCGGCGTCGGCTACGTCCTGCGCCTGCCCCGGCCGTGAAGCGCTCGACCCCACTGCGGGTCAAGCTCGTCGCGGCCGTCGTCGTGCTGGCCGCCCTTGCGCTCCTGGTCACCGGGGTGTCAGCCGCCCGTGTCCTGCACGGCTATCTGCAGTCGCGGGTGGACAGCCAGCTGACCGCCGCCAGTCAGGCCCTGCTGCGGGCCGACGACGGGCGGGGGCCACCCGGCCGACGAGCGGGGCCGCGCTTCGGCGAGTTCAGCGCCTACTACGTCCGGATCACCGCGGCGGACGGCGGCCTGCTCTACCAACCGACCGTTCCCGCAGCCGAGCTGGGCTCGACACCGGAGCTGCCGGCGGCAACGGCCACCATGTCCGGGCTGTTCACGGTGCCGAGCCGCTCCGGGGAGTCCCGGTGGCGCGCGCTGGCGGCCCGGTTCGACCGCGGCGGGACGGCGGTTGTCGCGCTCGACCTGCGCGACGTCGACAGCACCACCCGGCGGCTGACCCGGATCGAGCTGGTGGTCGGCCTGCTTGTGCTCGCAGTGCTCGCCGTGCTCGGCTATCTCGTCGTGCGGTCCTCCCTGCGGCCCCTGGTCGAGGTCGAGACGACGGCTGAGGCGATCGCGGCCGGCGACCTGACCCGCCGGGTGCCCGAGAGCGACCCGCGCACCGAGGTCGGGCGGTTGTCCCGGGCCTTCAACTCGATGCTCGGACAGATCGAGCGGGCGTTCCACGAGCGGGCGGCCTCCGAGCAGCAGGCCAGGCAGTCCGAAGAACGGATGCGCCGGTTCGTCGCCGACGCGAGCCACGAGCTGCGCACGCCGCTGACCTCGATCCGCGGCTTTGCCGAGCTGCACCGGCAGGGCGCGTTGCCTTCGCCTGCCGACATCGACCGGGCGATGCGCCGGGTCGAGGACGAGGCGGCCCGGATGGGGTTGCTGGTCGAGGACCTGCTGCTGCTGGCCCGGCTCGACCAGCAGCGCCCGCTCGAACGCCAGCCGGTCGACCTGCTCGAGCTCGCCTCCGCCACCGTCCACGCGGCCTCGCCCGCCGGCGACGTCCAACTCCTCGCCGCCAGCCCCGACGTCGCCCCGGTCGTCACCGGCGACGCCCAGCGACTGCGGCAGGTGCTCGGCAACCTCGTCACCAACGCCCTGGTGCACGGCGCGCCACCCGTCGTGGTGCGCATCGGTACGGCGCACGACGAGGCGGTCGTCGAGGTGATCGACGCCGGGCCTGGGATCGCCGCGGCCGACCGGACCCGGGCGTTCGAGCGGTTCTTCCGGGCCGACGCCTCGCGCACCCGGGCCAGCGGCGGCACCGGCCTCGGGCTGTCGATCGTCGCCTCGATCGTGCGCGCCCATGCCGGCACGGTCGAGCTGGACGAGACCCCCGGCGGCGGGACGACGGTCCGGGTCCGCCTCCCGCTGGCGTCGCCGCCCGGGTCGCCGGCCCCCGCAGCCGCGGTCATCCCAGGAGCCCGCGCCTGAGCCCGGTCGTCGGTCAGCAACCGAGCACCCGCAGCTCGCTGCCGTTGCGACCCTTGCGGACGTGCACCTGGGCCGGGATGCGCTGCCGCAACTCCGCGACGTGGCTGACCAGCCCGACGACCCGGCCGCCCTCGCGGAGCCCGTCCAGGACATCCATCACCTCGTCCAGGGTGTCCTCGTCCAGGGTGCCGAAGCCCTCGTCGACGAACAACGCATCGATCCGGCCGCCACCCGCCTCGGCCGCCACCACATCGGCCAGGCCGAGCGCCAGCGAGAGCGACGCCAGGAAAGTCTCGCCGCCGGACAGCGTGCTGGTCTCACGGTCGAGGCCGGTCCAGGTGTCGCGAGCCAGCAGACCAAGCCCCGACCGGGCGCCACCCCGCGACGAGGCGTCGGTGTGCACCAGCGAGTAGCGCCCCTGCGACATCCGGAGCAGCCGGCTGCTCGCGGCACCCGCGACCTGTTCGAGCCGGGCCGCGAGGACGAACGACGACAGGGACATCTTCAGGGTGTTCTGGCCGGCGCCGGTGCACAGATCGGCAAGCCGGCGGACCGAGTCGGCGCGCTCCTCGCGTGGTGCCAGGGCGAACAGCGCCGCCGTCAGCTCCGGCACGAGCAGTCCCAGCGCCCGCGTCCGGTCCTGCGCCGTCGCCGCCAGCTCCAGGGCAGCCGCCAGCACCTGATCGGCGGCGGTCAGCGCGAGCTGCGCACCGCGCACATCCGCCGGCGGCTCCAGCGGTACGTCGAGGTCGGGGTCCGCCAGCTGCGCCGCGACCCCTGCCAGCTCATCGGCATGCGACCGGAGCTGCTGCTCGGTCGCCTCGACCCAGTCCGAGGTGCGCCTGGCGCCATGGGCCTGGTCGGGATCGGCGAAGCCGGCCGCGGCCGCCTCGCCCTGGAGCGCAAGCTCGGCTCGTGCCAGCTCCACCCTGGCCCGATCGGCGACCTCGGCGGCGATGGCGGCGGCGTCGCAGGCGTGGATCTCACCGGCGACCCGGGCGATGGCGGCGTCAAGATCGACCGAGCCATCGAGCTCGGCCGCGAGCCGGTCGCGGGAGCGCATCGCCCGGACCATTGCCTCGTCGGCGCGACGTTGCGCGGCCAGCTGCTCGGCGGCGGCGGCGGCCCGCTCCCGCTCCAGGTCGGCCTGCGCAGCCTGCCGCTCGGCCCAGGCCCGGTCCGCGGCGTCGCTGCCGTCGATCAGCCTGGACAAGCTGCGCAGCTCCTCGGCGAGGGCCACGACCCGGCCCCTGAGCGTCGGCGGGTCGACGCCGAGCAGCCGCGCGTCGAGCCCGGTGAGCGTCGCCTCCACCGCAGCGAGCTCGGCCTGCCGCGCCGATACCTCCCCGGCGGCCGAATCGGCCGCGCCGCGGGCCACGTCCTCGTCGTCGCGGCCGACGCGCTCGCCCTGCACCTCGCTGGGGTCAGGATGCTCGAGCGACCCGCAGACAAAGCATGGCTCGCCGCGGACCAGGGTCGCGGCGAGCTCGTAGACCATCGCGTCGAAGCGGGCCTCGCGGACCTGCTGGGCCCGCTCCTGCAGCGCCACCGCGCGCTCACGAGCCGCCAGCAGCGCCGCCTGCACGGTCGCCCGTTCGGCGAGGGCGCCGGCCCGGGCAACCCCGTCGGCAACAGCGACCTTCAGCCGAGCCAGCTCGGCGCTGGTCGCGGGAAGCCGGACGGCGGCGGCCCGGGCCTGCTCGACGGCAGTCTGCGCACGTGCGAGCCGGTCCGGCAGCTCGTCAAGCTGGGCCGCGCAGCCGGCCGCAGTCGCGCCGGCGCAAGCCGCCTCACTGGTGGCGGTCGCCACCAGTGCGAGCTCCTCGGCCAGCGCAGCAGCTGTGCCGCGCAGCCCATCGAGCGCTCCGCTGTGCCCCCGGCCGGCCTGCGCACGTGCCCGCAGCTCCGCCGGCGGGGCGTCGCGAGGCACCACCGCACCCCCGAAGCTGGCCATCCGCAGCCCGGCTCGGGCTGCCTGCTCAGCCGTCGCTGCCGCCGCCGCCGCGGCCGTGCGGGCCGTCAGGTCGCTGAACGCCGCCTGCAGCCCCGCGGCGCAGGCAGCAGCCCGCAACTCCTGGCCGAGCTGGACCAGCCGGGGCGACTGGGCGGTCAACTCGACCGACCGACGAAGCGCCGCAGCCCGGCGGCGCTGCTGGCCGAGCAGTCGCTCGGCATCCTCCGCGTGGGTCCGGCTGCCCCGGCGTACGAGCTCGGCCCGGTCGGCGTCGTCTCGCCTGGCCCCAGCGAGCACGCCGGCCTCCGCCAGCAGCGACCGAGCCCAGTCGGCTGGATCACTTCCCGGTCCCGGGTCCGGCGCGGCGTGGGCCTGACCGACCGAGGCCGCCTGGGCCAGCCGGGCGAGCAGCAGATCGACCTGCTCCCGGCCGGCCTCGACATCCCGACCGGTCGCGATCCGGCGGCCGACCAACCAGTCCTCCACAGCGCCGAATCGGGCGGTGCCGAACAGTTGCTCCAGCAACTCACCGCGCTTGTCCGACTTGGCACGCAGGAACTGGGCGAACTCACCCTGCGGCAGCAGCACCACCTGGAAGAACTGCTCGGCCGACATGCCGAGCAGCGGTTCGAGCTCTGCGGCGGCCTCGTCGATGCGCGTCGACACAGTCAGCCAACGACCGGCGACGTGCTCCTCGAGCAGCACCCTGGCCTGCTCGGTCGTGACGCCGTCGCCCCGGGTCTTGCGCCGTTCCTGCATCGGGGATCGGGTGATCCGCAGCCATCGGCCGGCCAGCGTCACCTCGAGCTGCACCGAGGTGCGCAGGTCGGCCGGCGCGTGGTCCGACCGCAGCCGCCTGGCCTTTTGCCGTTCGCCCGGCACCGTGCCGTAGAGGGCGAACCCGAGGCCGTCCAGCAGGGTGGTCTTGCCGGCGCCCGTCTCGCCGTGCAGCAGGAACAGCCCGTTGCCGGCCAGCGCGTCGAGGTCGACCTCGACCGTCCCGGCGAACGGACCGAACGCCGTGAGACCGAGCCGGTGCGGCCTCACGGCCCGCTGCCCGCGAGGCGGGACCTCGCGACCGCAGGTCGCCTGCTCACCGCGAGGCCGCCGCGAGCCGGCCGGCCTCGAACGCCTCGGCGAGCAGCGCCCGTTCCTCGCCGGTGGCCTCGCTGTGCCGGACGTGCCGAACGAACTCGGCGCTCACCGTGAGGTCGTCGCGGCCACGCACCCGCGCGCCGTAGGAGCGGTCGTCGACCGGGGCGTCAGCGGGCGCCCACTCGAGCACCAGGACGTGCGGGAAGCGGCGACGCAACCGGGTCATCGGGTCCTCGGGGCGCACCGGGTCGGTCAACACGACCGACAGCCAGTCGGCCTCGCAGCCGCGGTGCGCGGGCGAGCCGAGCAGGTCCTCCAGGGTGCCGGTGGCGGTCGAGAGCCGGCGCGGCACCGGGGCCGGGACGTGCTCGACGACGCCGAGGCCGGACCCGGTCAGCTCGACCAGCCACGAGCCCTTGGTGTGACCGGCTTCGGAGAAGGAGTACGCCAGCGGCGAGCCGGAATAGCGCAGCCCGGGGGCCAGGATCTGGGGCCGGTGCAGATGGCCCAACGCGGTGTAGGTGATGCCGTCGAACAGCGACGCCGGCACGGCGCCGACCCCGCCAACGGTGATGTCGCGCTCGCTGTCGCTGGGCAGCCCGGCACCGACCCAGGCGTGCGCCAGGACCACCGAGACCGGGGTCGTGAGCGCGGCCCGGGCGCAGGCCAAGGCCCGACCGAGCACTCCCTCGTGCCCGCGCGGCTCCTGCGCTGCGCCGCTCGGGTCAGGCGGCAGCACGTCGCGCACGGCGTCGGGCTCGAGGTAAGGCACGGCGAAAAACGAGACACCGTCGAGCACCAGCGGTTCGGCGCACCGCTCGGGCCGGGTTCGCAGGAACACGCCGGAGGCGTCCACGAGCGAGGCGTTGACCCCGAGCCGCCGGGCGCTGTCGTGATTGCCGCTGATGACGACGACGCGGGCGCCGGCGTCGCGCAGCCGTCGCAGGGCGGTGTCGCACAGGTCCACGGCGTCGACGGGCGGGACGGCCCGGTCGTAGACATCGCCGGACACCAGGACCACGTCGACCCGTTCGGCCCGCACCGTCTCGACGAGATGCTCGACGAACCCCGCCTGATCGCTGCGCAGGTCGGCCCGGTGCAGCGAGCGGCCCAGATGCCAGTCGGAGGTGTGCAGGAGCCGCATGCCAAGCACGTTAGGCGAGCCCACCGACAGCACTGGCAGGCAGCCACCTGGACGTCGCG
>JAYTOZ010000380.1:0-1694 GCA_043747515.1 Frankiales bacterium
GGCGCTGATGTCGACGCCCTGGGTGGGCTCGTCGAGCAACAGCACCGCAGGTTCGCGGCGTAGCCACCTGGCGAGCACGACCTTCTGGGCGTTGCCACCGGACAACGTCTCGACCGACTGCCTGTCGGTGCCCACCCGGATGAGGAACCGCCGGATCGCGTCGCTGCTGTCGCGCCGTTCCCGGGCGTGCGAGTAACGCAGGCCGTTGTAGTAGTCGCCAGCGGCGCCCGCGGTCATGTTGTGCCGCACCGACTCGCCGGCGAAGATCGCGTCGGCCTGGCGCTCCTCCGGGACGTACGCCATCCCGGCCTGCATGGCTGCCGACGGCGTGTCGAAGGCCACGTCGCGGCCGTTGAGTGTGATGGTGCCGCCCGTCACGGGGTGCGCCCCGAACAGCATCCGCAGCAGCTCCGAGCGGCCCGAGCCGAGCAGGCCGGCGATGCCCAGCACCTCACCGCGGTGCAGGTCGAACGAGACGTCCTTGAGCGGCCCGCCGGACAAGCCGCGTGCGGCAAGCACCACGTCGACGTCGATGCCGTCGACCGGGTCCTGGAAGAGCCGGTCCAGCGGCCGGCCGACGATCAGCTCGATCAGCGCCGACTCGCTCAGCCCTTTCGCCTCGACCGTGGCGACCTTCCTGCCGTCCCGCAGGACGGTGACCCGGTCGGCGACCGACAGCACCTCGTCGAGTCGGTGGCTCACGTAGAGGATGGTCTGCCCTGCCGCGGCGTACCGCCGGACGCTGTCGAGCAGCTGCTCGACCTCCGACGCCGGCAGGGCCGCCGTGGGCTCGTCGAGCACGAGCACGCCGCTGTCGGCATCCTCGCGGTCCTGGACGGCCCGGATGATGGCCACCCGGGTGCGGTCGGCCGCCCGTAGCGCACCCAGCGGTGTGGTCGGGCCCGCCGCCACGTGGAATTGCGCGAGCAGCGCTGCGGTGCGTTCGTTGAGCTGCTTCCAGGCGATCTTGCCGGCCCGGTTGCGGGGGAACGTCGACCCGAAGGCGATGTTCTCGGCGATCGAGAGCTCGGCGAACACCGCCGGCTGCTGGTGCACGAAGCGCAGACCAGCGGCGTACGCCTTCTCCGGGCTCCAGGTCTCGGCGGCCACCTGTTGGTCCCCGAGCGTGAGCTCGCCGCCGGGCTCCGGCGTCACCACCCCCGCCAGGCACTTGATCAAGGTGGATTTGCCGGAGCCGTTGCCGCCGAGCAGGGCATGCACCTCACCCGGGCGGATGTCGAGATCTACCCCGTCCAGGGCGAGGGTGCCCGCGTAGGCCTTGGACAGCCCGGTCACCCTGAGGGCAGATGCGGTCACACGCCCCAGGCCTTTTTGTACGCCGCCCTGAAGTCCACCGTCGGGACGTACGGCCCGGAGGCGGGCAGCCCCTGCTGCTTGTCCACCAGCTGCCAGCCCAGGCCGGACTCGGCGATCGGCTTGCCGCTGAACAGGCTGTTCATCGTGTCGATGGCGGCGTAGGCGGTCCAGTCCGACGGCGCGATGTTGACCGCGTTGAGGCCCTGACCGGAGCGGAGCAGGTCCAGCTCGGGGGCGAAGCCCTCGCCACCCATCACGTAAAGCTTGCTGCCGCGACCGGACTGGGTGACCGCCGGACCGATGCCCAGCAGGGTGGCCGCGGTGTACGGGCTCTTGACCGCGTTGGCCTCGGGGTGCTGCAGCAGCGCCGAGGTGAC
>JAYTOZ010000381.1:0-2468 GCA_043747515.1 Frankiales bacterium
GCCGGATTCTCGCTGACCAGCGACCCACGCGACCCGCAGCTCGGCAACACGCCGTTCGTCGTCGCGACGAGCTCCTCGTCACGGACCAGCGTGTTCGACAACGGGCTCGACCTGTCCGCCACCGACTGGATCTCGGGCGGGGCGCTGTCGGCCCTCGTGCAGACCAGAGCGACGGCGCGCACGACGGGAGCGCCCGTCACGCCCTACATCCACAACCTGACGGCGGACGGCGGGGGCACCGCGACGACCGATGAGATGGTCGCCTCGACTGAGCGTGGACTGCTGGTGACCTGCCTGTGGTACATCCGCGAGGTCGATCCGGAGACGCTGCTGCTGACCGGACTCACCCGCGACGGTGTCTACCTCGTCGAAGGCGGCGAGGTGACCGGCGTCGTCAACAACTTCCGCTTCAACGAGAGCCCGGTCGACCTGCTCGGTCGGGTCGCGGAGGTCGGCGCGAGCCGACCCTGCCTGCCGCGCGAGTGGAGCGACTCCTTCACCTGGGCGAGCATGCCGACCCTGCGCGTCGGCGACTTCAACATGTCCTCGGTGAGTCAGGCGTCCTGACCGCTCAGCGGTAGCGGAAGCCGTCCAAGAAACGCTTGAAGACCCCGCCCTGCGGGGGCAGTGGGGCGCCGACCGGCGCGGGCGTCGTGCGCCGCCGGGCGACCGGCAGGTCGTAGTCGGTGCCGGCGATCGCCTCGACCACCTGCTGCTCGTCGAAGTCCTCCGAGCCCTCGAGTTGAGGTACGAAGCCGACCAGCATGCCGTCGCGCATCACCTGGGCCTCGAGGCCGGCCGTGCCGTCGGTGTCCCACACCGCCTGCCGGCCGCCGCTGACGGCGATCCGTACGCCGAACTGGTAGACGCCCGCCTTCTCGGTGTGCGCGTCGATGCCACGTGCCCGCAGCGCGTCCACGACCCGCCTGGCTCTGTTCTCATCCATGTCCGGCCAACGCGCGGGGCCGCCCGAGGATGCCCGCGGCTAGGGTCGTGCCATGCGCTTCGGCTACTGGATGCCCATCTTCGGCGGCTGGCTCCGCAATGTCGGTGACGAGGGGATGAGCATCGACTGGCCCTACCTGCGCGACCTCGCTGTCGCCAGCGAGCGGCACGGTTTTGACCTGACCCTGATCGCCGAGCTCAACCTCAACGACATCAAGGGCCACCGGGCGCCGTCCCTGGATGCCTGGACGCTTGCGCCGGCCGTCGCCGCGGTCACCGAACGGCTCGAGTTGATGCTCGCGGTCCGGCCCAATTATCACGCCCCCAGCCTGACCGCGAAGGCTGTCAGCACGCTCGAGACGATCGCGCCGGGCCGGACCAGCCTCAACGTCGTCAGCTCCTGGTGGAAGGACGAGGCAGCGCAGTACGGCGCGCCGTTCGACGTCCATGACGCGCGGTACGCCCGCACCGATGAGTGGCTCGAGGTGTTCACCCGACTGCTCACCGAGGACACCGTCACCCACCACGGCGAGCGGTACGACCTCGACGGCTGCATCCTCGAACCGAAACCGGCCAGCCTGCCGACGGTCTACATGGGGGGCGAGTCGCCGCGGGCCAAGGAGGTCATCAGCACCCGCGGTACGGCGTACGTCATGCACGGTGACCCGCCGGAGGTGATCGCCGCAAAGATCATCGACATGGAGGCCCGACGGGTCGCGGCCGGCCGGCCGGACCGGTTCACCTACGGGGTCTCCGGCTACGTCATCGTGCGCGACACCGAGGAGCAGGCGCAGGCCGAGCTCGCCCGCATCCTGGATGTGCGGCACAGCGACGAGGCCTACGCGAGCTACCAGGACTTCGTCGCCGGCTCGCAGCTGGAGTCCCAGGTGTCACTCGAGGAGTACTCCGTCAGCAACCGCGGCCTGCGGGCCGGGCTCGTCGGCACCCCTGAGCAGGTGCGGGCCCGGATCCAGGCGTACGAGGACGCCGGTGTCGACCTGATGCTGCTGCAGTTCTCGCCGCAGGCGGAAGAGATGGCTCGGTTCGGCGAGCAGGTCATCGGTGCGCGCGGCTGAGCCGGTCGTGCTCGAGCTCGGTCGGGTCCGGCTCGAACCGCTCGGCCCGCAGCGCGACGAGGAGCTGCTGGCGGCGTCGCAGTCCGACCAGGTGTGGCGCTGGATGCCCGTCGCCCGCCCGCGCCACATCGACGAGGTCCGTGGCATTCGCGACACCCACCCTGGCCAGGCGTGGGCCGTCGTCGTGGACGGCGCCGCCGCCGGGTCAACCTCCTATCTCGACGTCGACCTGCCTGTCGGGGGGCTCGAGGTGGGCTGGACCTGGTATCGCCGCGACCTGTGGGCCGGCACCGTCAACCCGACCTGCAAGCTGCTGCTACTCGGTCACGCCTTCGAGGCCCTCGGGGCGCAGTGGGTGACCCTCAAGACCGATGCCCTCAACACCCGCTCACGGGCGGCGATCGCCAAGCTCGGCTGCGCCTACGACGGGACGCTTCGCCATCAGCG
>JAYTOZ010000382.1:0-4931 GCA_043747515.1 Frankiales bacterium
ACCTGCGCATCCAGGGGGCCGACGCGCAGGCCGGTCACCCGCATCCCGAACGGCGCGAGCGTCAGGAGGTCCACGTCAGGCCTGCCCGACCTGGCGCAGGAGCGTCAGCCCGTCGCGCACCGGGAGCAGCACCTGCTCGACTCGCGGGTCGTCAGCCACGGCAGCGTTGAAGGCGCGGACGGCCGCGCCCGGCTCGGACAGCTCGCCCGCGCCGTACGGCTGTCCCTGCAGCAGCGTGTTGTCGACGCAGACCAGGGCGCGGGCAGCCAGCAGGTTTCCGGCGAGCAGGTCGTCGAGGTAGCCCAGGTAGCCGGCCTTGTCGGCATCGATGAAGACCAGGTCGAAGGCCTGCCGGTCGGCGGCCAGCCGGGACAGGGTTTCGCGGGCCGGGCCCACGTGGACCTCGACCTTGCCGCCGTCTGCCGACGCGTGCAGGCACGCCCGGGCGAAGTCGGCCACCTGCTCGTCGAGCTCGCAGGCCACCACGACTCCGTCCGCCGGCAGCGCCTCGGCCATGGCCAGAGCTGAGTAGCCGGTGAACATCCCGATCTCCAGGACGCGGCGGGCTCCGGTGGCGTGGACGAGCAGTTTGAGCAGCTGGCCTTCGACGTGCCCGCTGAGCATCTCCTGCTCCACGTGCACCGCCCCGGCCGGCCGGTCCTGCCAATCGTGGGCCCGGGTGCGGGCGGCGAGCGCCTGCAGCTGGGGCGACTCCGGGGTGGTGCAGCGCTCCAGGTAGGGGTCGAGCCCGCCCGCGAGGGCCAGCGCGTCACCGAGGTCCGCGGCCAGGGCCGGGTCCACTGCCTGCAGCCGGGCGTGCACCGACTCCAGGGACGACACCAGGATGGACAGGGGCGTGACGGGCCGCGCCGTCGTGGTGGGGGTCATGCCGACGTGGCAGCCGAGGTATAGACGTCCTCGCCGGCCCCCTCCCGGGGGTAGGCCTTGACGCGCTCTCGGTGCAGGGCCAGCACGTCGGCGAGCTCCTGGTGCGTCACGTCGCTGAGAAACGCGCACTGGCCGATCGGGTCCGGGACGGCCGCGCGGAGCAGGCCGTTGCGGGTCTGCACGATGGAGTCGGTCGCGCGGGCGAGCAGCTCGGCCGTCAGGTGCGGGCTGTCCAGCGACAGTCCCAACTTGCTCATGAGCCAGAAGACGCGGTCCCGCTCGCTGGCCGAGATGCGCCCCCGCTCCTCGGCGAGGGTCGCGGACAGGGCCATGTCGACGCTGATCGCGTGCCCGTGGAACATCGGCGGCTCGGGGGTCAGCTCCAGCACGGGACTCCAGGTGTGGCCGTAGGCGATCACGCGGTCCAGTTCGAGCTCCTGCAGATTGGGCACCTCGAGCTCGAGCATCCGGTTGATGGCGTCGTAGGTGATGCGGTCTGCGGTCTCGCGCAGCTCGGGGGTGCCGTCCAGGTGACCGAAGCGCGTCTTGAGCAGGTCCTCGCCGTACTTCTCGAGCAACTCAAAGATGCCGCTGTGGCCGACGACGGCGATTTTGATGATCTCCGCCATCCCGTTGCGGACCTGGTCCAGGGGCAACGTGCGCAGGAACGAGAAGTCCAGCACCACTGTCCCGGAGGCGTGGAACGCGCCCAGCCGGTTCTTGTACTTGCCGTGGTTGACGGCGACTTTGATCGCGACGCTGGCGTCGATGAGCCCGATCAGCGTGGTGGGAACCCGCACGTAGGGCTGCGCCCGGCGGTACGTCGCGCAAGCGAAGCCGGCCACGTCCGTGGTCAGCCCCCCTCCGACGACCAGCGGCGGCTCGGTCCGCAGCAGCCCGAACGCAGCGAACGCGTCGACGATCCGCTCCAGGGTCCCGAGGGTCTTGTCGGTCTCGTTGATCTGCACCGGAAAGACGGTCAGGTCGATGTCGTGGTGCGCGAAGTAGGCGCGGACCTGCTCGCCGTGCAGGGCCAGGACGTTCTCGTCGACGACCATGAGGCACCGGCCGAAGGGGCGGTAGGTGTCCGCAATCTGGTTGCTCTCGACGGCAAACGCACCGTCGACGAGGACCAACGAGTAGCTGATCCTTTCGAGCGCCTCGACGTGGAAGGCCGTGTCAGTCGCGGTGAACGCGGCGTGCGGGGTAAGGGTCATGGGGGTCTTCTCCGGGTTCGGGGGAGCGTGCGGTCGGGTCTGGACCGGGCGCGCGGGAGCGTGCAGCTCAGCGGTCGAACGCCGCCATGACGTCGCTGAGGTCCAGGCGGGTGACGTGGCGGTGGGCTCCGGCGAACTCGTGGTCGGCGGTGTTGCCGTTCGGGAAGGCGATGCTGCTGATGCCCGCGGCCACGGCGGCCGCCAGTCCAGGGGCGTTGTCCTCGACAGCGACGCACGAGGCCGGGCTCTCGCCGAGGCGTCGCATGGCGAGCTGGTAGGACTCCGGGTCGGGCTTGCCCTCCTGCACGTCGGAGGCGTCCAGCACGAGGTCGAAGTCGGCGCGCCGCAGGGCCGGCCCGAGTCCGTCGAGCAGGGCTGCCACGTTGCGGGGTGACGTCGTGGTCACCAGCGCGACGCGCAGGCCGGCGTCCCTTGCCTGGCGGATCGTGTCGACGACGCCCGGTCGCAGGGGGAGGTTGCCCTTCGCCAGCTGGGCCTGGAACAGCTCGGACTTGGTGTCGTGGAGTGCGGCGGCGTCGACCTGCTGACCGAGGTTGGCCGCGTGGTCGGCGATGCGGTCGCCCCCGCCGCTGTTGCGGAGCAGGCCCTGGTAGGTGGCCCGGTCCCACTGCCAGTCCAGGCCGTGCGTCCGGAACGCCTCGTTGAAGGCGGCTCGCTGCAGCTCGGAGGTGTCGGACAGGGTGCTCATCGAACCGAGAAGCAGGGCAGACATGTCAAGGCCTCGCAACGGGCGCAGGGAGTGGCCTGTGTGCACAGGTCCAAGGTGGAGTGGTCGAACGTAGGCAGCGGTGCACGAGGCCCGCAACTGCAAAGAGAAGCGGTCCTCGTGCGCCACAAGCTCGCGACGGGCGCCACCGTTGTCGAGCCCCAGGGCAGCAATCGGCGTTGGTCGTCGGCCGGACCACGTCTCTCGGCAGCGGGACGCCGGCCGGCGAGACGACGCGACATGGCGGCCCAACTTCGGTGTGGCAACCGCAACGCCCGCTGGTCCGGGTTATCACCGGCCCATCTTGGAATCCAGATCAGCCGCGCTCAGTCAATAGTCAGTTCAGGGGATAAAAGCTCATCATTCGGGATGGGCCGTGCCTTTCTGAGCAGCGGATCTGGACGGAAAGTGGCCATCGGGCCGACTGGATGCCACCTTTGGGTGACACAGCCCCGGTCAAGACTCCGGGCGGAGCGGGGCACCCCTTGACACAACTGGTCGGTCGGCGAGGCCTGGCGCTTGCCGCTGCCACGATCGCCGTTGCCGCGCTCGCGGCTGCGGTGCCTGCACCGCCACTGACCGCGCAGGCGGCCGGGCGGTCCGGCGTGCAACGGGTGCTCGTCCGCGCCATGCCGGGGCGTGGGCCCGCGGCCGCGGCTGCTGTCCGGGCGGTCGGCGGCCGGATCCTGCGCAACCTGCCCATCGTCGACGGCGTCGCGGCCTCGGTGCCGGTCGACCAGCTTGGCCTGCTGTCCCACAGCCGCTGGATCACCGCCGTGACACCCGACGCCGCCGTGCAGTTGAGCGACGCGTCGTACGCCGGAACAGCCGTCTCCTCGACCTACCCGGAGACCTCCGGCGCCAGCGGTGCCTGGGCCGAGGGTACGGCGGGCGCCGGCGTCACTGTGGCTGTCCTCGACACCGGAGTGAGCCCGGTGCCCGACCTGGCCGGTCGGGTGGTGGCCGGACCGGACTTCTCCGGTGAGCACAACAGCACCCACGACTCCTTCGGCCACGGCACCGTGATGGCGGGGATCGTCGCGGGCGACGGCGCCACCTCCCGTGAGCTGCCGGGCGGCGCCTACGTCGGGATGGCCCCGAAGGCCAAGGTCCTGTCGGTCAAGGTCGCCGGCCGCAACGGGGCCACCGATGTGTCGACAGTCCTCGCTGCCCTGCAATGGATCACCTCAGCCGCCCCGGCGTACGGCATCCGGGTCGTCAACCTGTCCTGGGGCACCTCCTCGCAGCAGTCCGCCGTCGTGGACCCGCTGGACTACGCCGTCGAGCGGGTATGGCGCAGCGGCGTCGTCGTCGTGGTGGCGGCCGGCAACACCGGGCCGGTCGCCGGGACCATCACCAAGCCTGGCGACGACCCGATGGTGATCACCGCGGGGGCCTACGACGACCGCCACGACACCGACTTGGACAACGACGCGGTCACCGCCTGGTCCTCGCGTGGCCCGACGGTCGACGGCGTCAACAAGCCCGATCTGGTGGCGCCTGGTCGCACGATCATCAGCACGGTTGACCCCCACTCGCTGATCGCCAAGCAGCATCCTGAGGCCCTCGTCGGGCGCGGCTACATCGTGGGAAGCGGTACCTCCCAGGCAGCGGCCGTCACCTCCGGCGCTGCCGCGCTGCTGCTGTCGGCCCGGCCGGACCTGTCGCCGGACCAGGTGAAGGCGGCGCTGCGTTCCACCGCCGTGCGCATCACCGACACACCGCGGAGCGTCCAGGGCAGGGGTCGGGTCGCCCTCGACCGAGCGCTCTCGGCGACGGCGTCGTCCGCCGTCCAGACCGGCCGGGCGACCGGCCTGGGTTCGCTGGAGGCGAGCCGCGGCAACCGGCACCTGCTGACCATCTGCCCGGGCACGTCGGAGCCCCGCTCAATCACCGGTGAGATGGATGCCCTCTGCCGGCCATGGAACGCCGATTCGTGGACGGCGGATTCCTGGACAGCCGACAGCTGGACCGCGGACTCGTGGACGGCGGATTCCTGGACAGCTGATTCGTGGACGGCCGACAGCTGGACCGCGGACTCCTGGACGAGCGCGTTCTGGGGGCAGCAGACGCCGTGGTGGCAGCCTCTACCGGGAGAG
>JAYTOZ010000383.1:0-3582 GCA_043747515.1 Frankiales bacterium
ACCCCGCTCTCCTGCATCGCCACCGCCGTCTTCAGGGCACAGACATCGGCGACCGCGAAAGCCACCTCCTCATCGGCGAGGGCGGGCAACCCCAGGGCCGACCACCGCGTGCGCCCGCTCGAGCGGCACCCCCGACAGCGCGACCACGTCCAGCCGGGTCAGCATCACCGGCTCGCCGAGCAGCGCGGTCCAGGTCCTCGGCATGGCACGGGCGCAGGTGAGGGGGCCGGTCCATCGTCCGGGGGTGCCGATCCCACTGTCCCGGCGTACCGTCCACGTGGTGAACGGGCGGCACAAGGCGTACTTCGTCTTCCGGGGCAGTTCGGCGGGTATTTTCCTGCTCTCCGCCACGGTGCTGCCGCGCGGCGCGCCGGCGATCGTCGGTTGCATCGTCGCCGGCCTGGGCGGCATCTTGACCTGTATCGGCGTCAACGCCGGCGGGCCCGGCGAGCGGGCCGGCAGCCGCGTCGAAGGTCTGCGGTACGACAAGCTCCGGGCGCCGCAAGGCGACTGGCCGCCGTATGACCGGTCGAGGGTCGTCGAGGGCGAGCTCGCCGAAAGCTAAGAAACCTGCTCAACCAGGTCGTAGAGCGTGCGCTGCACCTGCTCGACCTGAGGCACCTCGGTGAGCACGACCTGACCGCGCTCCCCTGCCGACTCGACCACGAGCGTGCCGCAGCCCAGGAGTCGCTCGAACAGCGAGTGGCTGAAGGTGATGTCGTTGATGCGGGACAGCGGTACGTCGCGGCCCTGCCTGGCCAGCACGCCGGTGCGCACCACCACCCGTCGATTCGTCACGACGAACAGCGTGGTGCGCCACCGCAGGAACGGTACGACCGTGAACTCGACGAGCAGCACAACCGCGGCGACGGCGACCACCACCTGCAGGCGGCCGTCGTCGACGAGCGCCAGCAGATAGCCGGCCAGCGCCAGGACGACCACCAGCGACAGCACCGGCAGGACCAGGCGCTTCCAGTGCGGGTGCATGTCGAGCACGACGTTCTCCCCCTCCGACAGCAGCCTCGCTGGATAGCCCATGCAGCGATGATGTCAGCGCAGGTGCACCACGTCGCCCGCGGCGTAGGCCACGCCGTTGACCACGAGCCGGCCGCCGGTGTCGACGGCGTCCGCGACGCCTTCCACGGCTGCGCCGCCGGGCAACTCCAGGCGGACCCGGCGGCCGATCGTTGCGCACAGCGCGCGGTAGTCGCCCGGGCCGGCGGGCAAGGCCAGATGGCGCAGCACCGCCTTGAGCAGTGGTTCACGGTCGACGGTGACGGCACCGACGAGCTGCAACGACGTGGCACCACCGTGCGGTAGCTCGTCTTCGCGGGTCGTCACGTTGAGCCCGATCCCCAGCACGACCGCGCCGCTGACCGGCGCCTCGGCAAGCAGCCCGCACAGTTTCTTGCCCTCGACGAGCACGTCGTTCGGCCACTTGAGCACCGCGTCGACCTGGGCGACCTCGCGCACGGCCCGGGCGACGGCCACCCCGCCGAGCAGGCTCTGCCAGGCCAGCACCGCCGGCGCGGGCCGCAGCAGCACCGAGAAGGTCAGCCCGGCTCGGGGCGGCGACACCCAGCTGCGGTCCAGGCGACCCCGGCCGGCTGTCTGCGACTCGGCGACCACGACAAGCCCGGCGGGCTCACCGGCCCGGGCACGGTCGGCGACAACGGCGTTGGTCGAGTCGGTCTCGGCGAGCAGCTGCACCCGCCAGCCATCGCTGGACAGGGCCCGCTCGAGGGCGCGGGCACGCAGCGGGGGGCGGTCCAGGTCGTCGTACATCCCGCCATCGTGCCCCGGTAGCCTGCGCCGCGTGACCGCCGAGCCTGCTGCCCCACCGTCCGACCTGGCCGCGGGCCCCGACGTCCACACGACAGCGGGCAAGCTCGCCGAGTTGCGTCGTCGCGCCGACCTGGCGCTGCACCCCGGCTCCGAGGCGGCGCTTGCGAAGCGGCACGCCAAGGGGCAGCGGACAGCCCGCGAGCGGATCGAGGCCTTCCTCGACGAGGGCAGCTTCACCGAGACCGATGCGCTCGCCCGGCACCGGGCTCGCGACTTCGGCCTGGATGACAACCGGCCGATCGGCGACGGCGTCATCACCGGCTTCGGCACCGTCGACGGGCGACCGGTGTGCATCTTCAGCCAGGACGCGATGGTGTTCGGCGGTGCCCTCGGCGAGGTCTACGGCCAGAAGATCGTCAAGGTGATGGACCTGGCGCTCAAGACCGGCTGCCCGGTGGTCGGGATGAACGAGGGCAGCGGCGCGCGGATCCAGGAGGGAATTATGGGCCTGGCGCTGTACGGCGACATCTTCTACCGCAACACGATGGCCTCGGGGGTGGTCCCGCAGATCTCGCTGATCCTGGGCAACTGCGCCGGTGGCCACGTCTACTCACCGGCGCTGACCGATTTCAACCTGATGGTCGACGGCGCCTCGGCGATGATGATCACCGGGCCGGATGTCATCAAGACCGTGACCGGTGAAGACATCTCGATCGAGGACCTCGGCGGTGCCCGCGCCCACAACTCACGCAGCGGCGTGGCGCACTTCATGAGCCACGACGAGGACGACGCCCTCGAGCTGGCCAAGGCGCTGCTGTCCTACCTTCCGAGCAACAACCTGTCCGACCCCCCGGTCTTCGAGGCCGGCGACGCTCTCACCGAAGAGCCGCTGAGCCTGCTCGACACCTTCATCCCGGACAGCAACAACGCGCCGTACGACATGCACACCGTCATCGAGGCGGTCCTGGACGATGGCGACTTCCTCGAGGTGCAGGCGCTCTGGGCGCAGAACATGACCTGCGGCTTCGGCCGGATCGAGGGTCGCAGCGTCGGGGTCGTCGGCAACAACCCGTTGCATTTCGCCGGCACCCTCGACATCGACGCGTCGGAGAAGGCGGCCCGCTTCGTGCGCACCTGCGATGCGTTCAACATCCCGGTGCTCACCTTCTGCGACGTGCCAGGCTTCCTGCCCGGTGTCGGCCAGGAGCACGCCGGCATCATCCGGCGCGGCGCCAAGCTGCTCTACGCCTACTCCGAGGCGACCGTCCCGAAGATCACGGTCATCACCCGTAAGGCGTACGGCGGGGCCTACGTCGTCATGGGGAGCAAGCACCTCGGGGCCGACGTCAACCTGGCCTGGCCGACCGCGCAGGTCGCCGTCGTCGGGGCCCAGGGCGCCGTCAACATCATCCAGCGCAAGGCGATCGCGGCCTCGGACGAACCGGACAAGCTGCGCGCGGAGTTCATCCAGCAGTACGAGGACACCTTCGCGACGCCCTACATCGCCGCCGAGCGCGGCTTCGTCGACGCGGTCATCGAGCCGTCGCAGACCCGCCGTGAGATCGCCAAGGCGCTGCGCCTGCTCGCCGGCAAGCGGCAGACGTTGCCGCCCAAGAAGCACGGGAACATCCCGCTGTGAGCGGGCCCGACCCGGCGGCAATGCCGGTCCTGCGCGTCGTCGGTGGCGAGGCTTCCCCCGAGGAACTCGCCGCGCTCGTCGCGGTCCTGGCGACCCGCCCGGTCGCGGCAGCTGGTGAGCCGGCCCGGCACCCCGGTTGGTCGGCCCGCGCCGACCTG
>JAYTOZ010000384.1:0-4698 GCA_043747515.1 Frankiales bacterium
GCGTCAAAGACGTCCTTGCCGTGGGCGTAGATATTGAGCGCGCCCATCACCCGGTCTTTCAGCAGCAGCGGCAGGGACAACGCGCTGTGGACGCCCAACCGCCCGACCCGCGGACCGAAGCGGGGCCACTGGCCCTCTCCACCGAGGTTGCCGGAGGTGAAGGTCCGTCGCTCAGCAACGGCACTGACGCACGGTCCCTCACCAAGGCCGTACTGCACCTCATCGACGGCCCGGACGAAGTCCGCGGTCGCCACTACGGTCTGCTGGCGATCGTCCTCGAGCAACGTCAGGCCGGCGCCTTGCGCACCCGGGATCGCCTGCACCGCAAAGGTTGCAACTCGAACCAGCGTCACTTCCAGCGCGCGGTGCTCACTCAGCAGGCCCGACAGACCGGACAAGCTCGCCGCGAGCTCGTCCTCGTCGCGCATGTGTCTCCCCGGGTCCTACGTGACGACGCTTGTCGCGGGTCGTTCCCGGAGGACAACCGCTCACTTGCAACGGTATCCCAGGTGCGGCGCGAGGACCTTGACCGGGAAACCTCAGCGGTGCGGGGCGAGCAGGTGTTCGACACCGGCGGCGATCTCGAGGTCTTCACGCGAGCGGACGACCAGCGTGCGGACATCGGCATCGTCGGCACTGACGTCGACGTCCGGCTCGGCTTGCGCGTTGGCCGCTTCGTCGAGCCGCATCCCGAGGTGGGCGAGCCGGTCAGCAGCGGCGTGCCGCACCGCTGCGGACGCTGCTCCGACCCCGCCGGTGAAGACAACCGCATCGAGTCCGCCGAGACTGACGGTCATGGCGGCAACGCAGCTTGCCAGGCGGTGCACGTACACCTCGAGCGCCAGCCGGGCGTCGTGATCTTGTCGACCGAGGAGTTCGCGCATGTCGGCGGTGTCGGCGAGGCCGAGCAACCCCGACTCGTGTTCGAGGGCGTAGGCGACCTCATGAGGGGAGAGGCCCTCATGTGCTTCGAGCCACAGGAGCAGTCCTGGGTCCACCGACCCGCTTCGTGTTGCCATCACGAGCCCGTCGAGCGGCGTGAAGCCCATGGTGGTGTCGACGCTGCGCCCGTCGAGCACCGCACAGAGCGACGCGCCCGCTCCCAGATGGCAGGTCACGACCCGACGTACGCCGGGAAGCAGCTGTTGTGTGCGGCGGGAGGCCCAGGCGTGGGACAGGCCATGGAAGCCGTAGCGGCGGATGCCCCAACGCTCCCGCCAGCGGCGCGGCAGGGCGTAGGTGAATGCTGCCGGCGGCAGCGTTGCATGAAACGCGGTGTCGAAGCAGGCGACGTGTGGCACGTCCGGAAGCAGAGCTCTGCCGGCGTCGAGCCCGACCAGGGACTTGGGCTGGTGCAGTGGCGCCAGCTCGACGAGCTCCCGCAGGCGCCGTTCGACCTCGCCATCGACGATCACCGGCTCAATGAAATCCCGGCCGCCGTGCACGATCCGGTGCCCGACCGCGTCCACCTCGGGTGGCTCGTCGGGAAGCCGGTCATAGGACCGAACCAGCAGACCGTCGGTGACGAGGTCCACCTTCAGCGAGCTGGACCCGGCATTGACGACCAGAACCCGCACGTCAGAAGGGCCAGATCCAGCCGGAGATCTGCGGCGGGTCCTCGCCGTGCCGTCTGGTGTGGGCCCGGGCCCGGGCCCGCGCGTCCACCATTTCCTGACGCAGGTGGGCGGCGCGGCCCTGCAGCGACGGCACCCGGTCGATCACGTCGATGACCAGGTGGTAGCGGTCCAGGTCGTTCATCATCACGATGTCGAACGGCGTGGTCGTCGTCCCTTCCTCTTTGTAGCCGCGCACATGGATGTTGTGGTGGTTGGTCCTGCGGTAGGTGAGCCGATGGATCAGCGACGGGTAGCCGTGGTAGGCGAACACGACCGGCCGGTCGCTGGTGAACAGCGCGTCGAATTGCTGGTCCGCCAGCCCGTGCGGATGCTCGCTGTCGGGCTGGAGACGCATCAGGTCGACGACATTGACGACCCGCACCCGTAGCCCAGGCAGCCGCTCCCGGAGCATCGCCACCGCCGACAGCGTCTCGAGCGTCGGTGTGTCACCTGCGCAGGCCATCACGACGTCCGGCGGCTCGCCACCGTCGTTGCTGGCCCAGTCCCAGATCCCGAGCCCACGCGCGCAGTGCAGCACGGCATCGTCCATCGACAGGTAGTCCAGTGCCGGCTGCTTGCCCGCGACCACCACATTGATGAGGTCCCGGCTGCGCAGGCAGTGGTCCAGGGTCGACAGCAGCGTGTTGGCGTCCGGCGGGAGATAGACCCGGACGATCTCGGCCTTTTTGTTGATGACGTGGTCGATGAAGCCTGGGTCCTGGTGGGAGAAGCCGTTGTGGTCCTGCCGCCACACATGACTGGAGAGCAGATAGTTCAGCGACGCAATTGGTCGGCGCCAGGGGATCTCGCGGCTCGTCTTCAACCATTTCGCGTGCTGATTCAGCATCGAGTCCACGATGTGGATGAAGGCCTCGTAACAGTTGAAGATCCCGTGTCTGCCGGTGAGCAGATAGCCCTCGAGCCAGCCCTGGCACAGGTGCTCCGAGAGCACCTCCATCACCCGACCATCAGGCGCCAGGTGGTCATCGCCCGGGATGGTGCCGGCGTCCCAGGCCCGGTCGGTGACCTCGAACAGCGCCGACAGGCGGTTCGAGGCGGTCTCGTCCGGTCCCATCACCCGGAAGGTCCGGGGATTTGCGCGTACGACGTCCCGCAGGAAGGCGCCGGCGACCCGGGTGGCTTCATTGAAGCTCGACGCCGGCCGCGACACGGCGACGGCGTAGTCGCGGAAGTCGGGCAGCACGAGGTCGTGCAGCAGGGCCCCGCCGTTGCTGTGCGGGTTCGCGCTCATCCGGCGCGAACCTTTCGGAGCCAGGCCGGCCAGGTCGGCCCGCAAGGCACCCCCGGCGGTGAACAACTCCGCCGGCCGGTAACTGCGCAGCCACGCCTCGAGTTGCGCGAGATGTTCGGGATTGGTGCGGACCTCGGTGAGCGGCACCTGGTGTGAGCGGAAGGTGCCTTCGATCGCGATGCCGTCGACGGTCGACGGCCCGGTCCACCCCTTCGGCGTGCGCAGCACGATCATCGGCCAGCTCGGGCGTTCGGCTGCGTCCCCACGACGCGCCCGTGCCTGGATACCGGCGATGTCGTCGAGCGCGTCATCCAGCGCCGCCGCCAATGCCTTGTGCACCAGCCGGGGGTCCTCGCCACTGACGATGATCGGCCGGTGCCCGTAGCCTTGCAGCAGGTGCATCAACTCCTGTTCCGGGATCCGGGACAGCACACTCGGGCTGGCGATCTTGTAGCCGTTCAGATGCAGGATCGGGAGCACCGCGCCGTCGTGCGCCGGGTCCAGAAACTTGTTGGAGTGCCAACTCGCCGCCAGCGGTCCGGTTTCTGCCTCTCCGTCGCCGATGACGCACGCGACGATGAGGTCCGGGTTGTCGAATGCCGCGCCATAGGCGTGCACGAGGGCATAACCCAGCTCGCCTCCCTCGTGGATCGAGCCGGGCGTCTCGGGCGCGACGTGGCTGGGGATGCCACCAGGAAAGGAGAATTGGCGGAACAGCCGGCGAAGCCCGTCGGTGTCCAGCCCGATCTGCGGATAGACCTCGGTGTACGTACCTTCCAGGTAGGCATTCGCCACGATCGCCGGTCCCCCGTGGCCAGGACCGATCACATACATCAGGTTCAGGTCGCGGGCGGTGATCACCCGGTTCAGATGGGTGTAGAGAAGGTTCAGCCCGGGTGTCGTGCCCCAGTGCCCCAGCAGCCGCGGCTTGATGTGTTCGGGCTGGAGCGGCGTGGCCAGTAGCGCATTGTCCATCAGGTAGATCTGGCCGACCGAGAGGTAGTTCGCCGCCCGCCAGTAGGCGTCCAGCTGCTCGACCTCGGCATCGTCGAGCCCGCGGGGGTTGTCCGCGGCAGCGGTCAACACCACGAAGAGTGTGCGTTCATCGGTGACGGCCCTTGGCGGGAACGCCCGGCGATCCTGAGCGGGAGCGGTGCGCTCACGAGCCGCGGCCCTACGGCGGCGGACCCGGTCTCAGGCCGGCTGGTCTCTCAGCGTTCCAGACGGTACGACGCAGCCGGTTGCCGGGCAATCCGCGTGCCCGGGTGGCATCGAGGTTGGCGACCGGCCGGGAGCGTCAGGGGGCGCGGACCGACGTAGGTTGGAGGCCTTGGAAGAGGGGTCAGTGCTGCACGGCGGACTGGTGTGCGGAGAGCCAATGTGGTCCAACCCGCGGTTCGGCGGACCCTTGAGGATCCAGCAGCCGCGAGGTCGCTCTGGGTGGGTGCGACCCGTATCGAACGCACGCTGCGGCTACTGGAGCAGTCGTTGTCCGGCGACGGGCTGATTGCCGGCCTGGACCGGAACAAGATGGGGCACGAGCTCCTGGACTCGGTGCGGAGGCAGGCCGCTGGCGAGCGGGCGCTGCGGTTCGGCCAGTCCCAGGGCCGAAACAGAGCTCACCTCAGCAGGTTCGTCGGGCGGGGTCGTCGAGCCCGACGGGTACCTGGCATGGGAGTCCGAAAGCGGTCAGCTGCCGCGTTCGCTGCTCGAACTGCCGATGATCGTCGTGCTGCCGGGGCCCGGTTCGAGACGTCGGCCGGTCACCTCTTCGCCGGACAGGCGCAGAACATGGTTGCGATCTCCCGCCGCCCAGGGACGCAGGCTGCT
>JAYTOZ010000385.1:0-5372 GCA_043747515.1 Frankiales bacterium
CTGCAGCTGATCGTCAACCCCGCAGCCGGCCGTGGGCGGGCCATGCGGGCGTTGGCCGCAGTGCAGGGGGCGCTGGCCGCCCACGACGTCCTCATCACGCCGACCCGCTCCCTCGAGCACGCCGACGAGCTCGTCGCGGCCGCTGTCGGCGACGGGCGGCTGCCGGTGGCCTTCGGCGGTGACGGCATCGTCGGCCGGGTTGCAGGGGCGGCCGCCTCGCTCGACGCGCTGATAGGCGCGCTCCCGGGCGGCCGCGGCAACGACTTCTGCCGCTCCGTCGGCATCCCGCTGGACCCGGTCGCGGCCTGCGCGGTGCTCGACGGCGGGACTGCCCGGCCGCTCGACCTCGGCGAGGTCCAATCCGCCACCGGCCGCCGCGCCTTCATCGGGATCGCCTCGATCGGCTTCGACAGCGACGTGCAGGAACGGGCGCAGACCGCGCGGCTGCCGATCGGCCGGCTCGTCTACCTCGCCGCGACGCTCGCCAGCATCGCCACCTGGCGGCCCGCCACCTTCACCTGCACCGTCGACGGCGAGCCGCTCGTCGTCCACGGCTGGTCAGTCGCGGTCGCCAACACCGGCATGTACGGCGGGGGGATGCGTCTCGCTCCGAACGCCTCCGCGTCCGACGGCCGGCTCGATGTCGTGACGACGTCGGCGACCAGCCGGCGCCGCTTCCTCGCCACCCTGCCCAAGGTCTTCAACGGCACCCACGTGCATGATCCGTCTATCGGCCTGGTCCGGGCGACGACCGTCGGGCTCGACGCCGACCGGCCGTTCCGCGTCTTCGCCGACGGCGACCCGGCCGGCACGCTGCCGTGCACGATCGCCGTCCGCCCCGCCGCCGTGCAGGTGCTGTTGCCGGCTTAGCGACCCGGTGGCTCGAGGATCGCCACGAGTTCGACGTGCTCGGTCATCGGGAACAGGTCGAAAGCCCGCAGCGACGGCATCGCCCAGCCGGCCTCGAGAAACACCCGCAGGTCGCGGGCGAACGACGCGGGGTCGCAGGCCACGTAGGCAATCCGGCGGGGGCGGAGCGCGACCAGCGCTGACGACAGAGCCAGGCCGGCGCCGGCGCGCGGCGGGTCGAGCACGACCAGCCCGGGACGCCCGACGCGGGTGGCGACGAGCTGGGGGTCGACGGCGGCGGTCCGCACCTTGACCCAGGCCTGGTCGGCGGTGTTGCGCAGGGCGTCGGCGCAGGCCCGCGGCTCGCCCTCGACGGCAAGCACCGAGCCGGTCGGCCCGACCGCCTCGCCGAGTAGGGACGCGAACAGCCCTACCCCGGCGTACAGGTCGACGACCCGGTCGCCGGGGACTGGCGCAAGACCGCCGAGCACCGCCTGCGCCAGCGCGGTCGCGGCGCCCGGGTGCACCTGCCAGAAGGCCCCGGCCGCCACCTCGAACGACCGGGTGAGGACCGGCACCCGCACCCCGTGCGGTGTGCGCACCGGCCGACCGTTGAGCACCAGCCCGGCCTCCACCGGGGGCAGCGGATCGGGACGGCCGCGCACCGTCAACACGGTCTGCCCGGCTAACGAGAACGCCTCGACCGCAGACACTCCCGGCCACCTTGCGGCGAGCGGGAGCTGCGCGCCGTCGGTCGCGATGATGCAGCGGTCGACGAGCTCGAGCTCGCGGGACCGGTGCCGGTGCAGCCCGACCCGCCCCGCACCGTCGACCGCCCACTGCACCCGGGTACGCCACCCCAGGCCGTCCGGTGCGCCGGGCACCTGCTCCACCGTCACGTCATACGACGTCTTGGCGAGCCGGTGCAGCTGCTCGGCGATCAGGGCGGCCTTGAACGCGCGTTGCTCGGGCAGCGCGACGTGCTGGTAGTCGCAGCCGCCGCAACGACCCGGTCCGGCAAACGGACACGGCGGCGCTACCCGGTGCGGTGAGGCGCGGAGCACCTCGACGGCGTCGGCGCGCAGGAACGACGTGGTGGTCGCGGTGACGACCGCGCGGACTCGCTCCCCCGGCAGGGCATGCCGGACGAAGACCACCCGGCCGTCGTCGGCTCGGGCGACACAGGCCCCGCCGGCTGCGGGGGCGCCGATCTCGAGCTCGAGCAGGTCCGGGGTCACTCGCCGGTGCGGGAGGCCGCGAGGCCGGCCACCGACAGGGTGATGGAGATCTCGCCCGGTGCGTAGGCGACCGAGGACAGCGCGTCGCCGGCGAAGACCGGCAGGGGAATCTTCTTCGACAGCAGGGTTTCACCGAGGCGGTTGCTCGCAAGCGCCCGCCCGATGAAGCCATGCTTGCGGGGGTCACCGGCTGAAGGCACGCCGTCGAGCCTACGGCCGGGCGCAGCGAGCTTCGCGCGGAGCGCCGCGTGTAGCGTGCCGTCCGGTCCTGCTGCCGGTGGGACGGCTGTTGACAGGGGTTTCCGTGCATGTCGTGATCATGGGTTGTGGTCGGGTCGGCTCGGCCCTCGCGAAGGGCCTGGAGGCCGGCGGCCATTCCATCTCGATCATCGACCGGGACGCCACCGCGTTCCGGCGACTCTCGCCGGACCTGGTCGGCGAGCGCGTCACCGGGGTCGGGTTCGACCGCGACACCCTCAAGGAGGCCGGCATCGAGCGGGCGGGCGCCTTCGCCGCCGTGAGCTCCGGCGACAACTCGAACATCATCGCGGCCCGGGTCGCCCGGGAAACCTTCGGCATCGAGAATGTCGTCGCGCGTATCTACGACCCACAACGCGCCGAGGTCTATCAGAAGCTCGGCATCCCGACTGTCGCCACCGTGCGGTGGACCGCCGACCAGGTGATCCGCCGGCTCATCCCCGAGGGCTTGCTCTCGGAGTGGCGTGATCCGAGCGGCCATGTCGTGCTTGCCGAGATCGCGGTCGCACCCGCCTGGGTGGGTCATCGGGTGAGCCAGCTCGAAGCGCAGAGCGGCGTGCGCGTGTCGCTGCTCACCCGCCTCGGCGACGGCATCCTCCCGGACGCGCAGACCGTGGTGCAGGACGGCGACCTGGTGCACGCGACGATGCTGTGGAACGACCACGACAAAGTGGTCGCGGTCTTCGCCGCAGGGCCGGCCGAGGGAGGGTCGCACTGATGCGCGTCGCCATCGCAGGTGCCGGCAACGTCGGCCGTTCCATCGCCAGCGAGCTGGTCGGCAACGGCCACACCGTGCTGCTCATCGAGCGCGAGCAGCGGGCCCTCAAGGTCGAGACGGTGCCGGGTGCGGAGTGGCTGCAGGGCGACGCCTGCGAGGTCGACAGCCTCGTTCAGGCCCGCCTGCAGGAGTGCGACGTCGTTGTTGCCGCCACCGGTGACGACAAGGTCAACCTGGTGCTCAGCCTGCTGGCCAAGACCGAGTTCGGCGTCGACCGGGTCGTCGCCCGGGTCAACCATCCCAAGAACGAGTGGTTGTTCAACGAGTCCTGGGGCGTCGACGTCAGCGTGTCGAGCCCGCGTTTGCTGGCCGCCGTGGTCGAGGAGGCCGTCAGCGTCGGCGACCTCGTCCGGCTGCTGACGTTCCGGCAGGGCCAGGCCAACCTCGTGGAGCTCACGCTGGCGCCGGACGCGAACATCGTCGGCAAGACGGTCGGCTCGGTGACCTGGCCGGCTGACAGCGCGCTGGTCGCGATTCTGCGGGAGGGACGGGTCATCGTCCCGACCGCCGACAATGCCCTCGAAGCGGGCGATGAGCTGCTGCTGGTCGCGACAACCGAGGTCGAGGCCGAGCTCGACGCGTTGCTCTCCGACGAGGTGTAGCCGCCGGCTCAGGACGCGGATCGTCCGGCCGGCCAGCAGTCAACGCATACCGGCAGTGGACGCCCGCCGGCAGCCACGGCCCTGCGGCAGCATGGGCATGACCGTGCCGCTGATGATGCGCGCGTCGCCCCGGGGCTACGTCTGAGCGTCCACCTCGGGCACGTCGGCCCGCTTGACCAGGAACACCGTGAGCAGGGCCGCCCCGATGATCAGCGGCCACTTCACCGCGTTGACGATGATGAGCAGCGTGCCCGGGTGGTCGCCGGGGCGCGAGTAGAAAAAGGCCGCGACGCCCGCCCGGATGAAAAACGAGCCGGCCCAGGCGGCGGTGGACAGCACGCAGGCCCGGCGCAGGGCAGGCAGCTCTCGCCAGCCCGCATAGCGCGGGTCGAAGGCAGCCAGGGCAAGGGCGACCGCGGGACGACGCACGAGCAGGGAGATCACGAAGGCGACGCCGCTGCCCGCGGTGAGCAGGATCCCGGGCAGGAAGAACCCCTTGCCGGTGCCGGTGCTGCGCGCGATGAGCACAGCCAGCAGCAGGCCGAAAAAGCCACTGCCGGCCTGCTGGAGCGACTCGCCACGGATCTTGCGCAGGACCACGACGACGAGCCCGGCGGCGACCGCGGCGGCGATGGCGGCGTTGAGACTTGCGAACAACCGGACAACGACGAAGACGGTGGCCGGCAGCGAGCTGTCGAAGAGCCCTTTGACGCCGCCGAAGGCCTCGATCAGCGTGCCTGACGACACCTGCTTGCGGACCGGCACATCCTTGCGAGCCGGCTCAGGCACTGGTGGGGCGCAATTCGTACGAGGGGTTGTAGAGGGTCGGCCGGCCGTCCCGCCGGGTGAGCCGGCCGTGCGCGACCAGCGTCCGGCCCGGGTCGATGCCGCGGATCCGCCGCCGGCCGAGCCAGACGAGCGTCACGGTGCCGGACCCGTCGTACAACTCGGCCTCCAGGGTTGGTACGCCGGCCAGTGGTCGCAGGATGACGGCCCGCAGGGTGCCGGCGACCCGGACCGGCGCGCCCACCGAGCACATTGCCACCGCCGTCGCACCGGCCGAGGCGACTTCGGTCTGCAGCGAGGCGCTCTCCAGCACGTCGCTGTCGGCGGTGAGCCGGGTCAGCGCCCGCTTGAAGCGGCCAGGCTGCCTGTCGTCCATGTGGTGAGCCTAGACCGCGGTCGAGGGCAGCAGCCGGGCGAACCAGCCCGCGGCAGCGCCGTAGGACCCGGTGACCAGGGCGAGCCCCAGCACGAGCAGCACGGCCGAGCCGACGAGCGAGACATTCCGGCCCGCCCGGGTCAGCCGCCGCGCGAGGCCCGGCGAGGCCGCGGCCGCAAGCGCCGCGAACACGAACGGTACGCCGAGTCCGAGGGCGGAGGCCGCCAGCAGCAGCGCCCCCGTGCCGGCGCCGCCCGAGGAGGCCGCGAAGGCGAGCACGGTGCCGAAGGACGGTCCGACGCAGGACGTGAACGCCGTCCCGAAGACCACGCCGAACAGCAGCGGGGCGACCCAGCTCTGGGATCGGGCGAGCCGCGCCGTCCCGCAGGCCGGCCAGGACGACCGGCGTGGTGTTGTCGAAGTCCCTGACGCCAACCGGTTCCGGGGCCCTCTGGCTCCGGTCCGCGGCGAGTGCCCCGGTCGGC
>JAYTOZ010000386.1:0-1619 GCA_043747515.1 Frankiales bacterium
TCGCGGTCCACGAGCCGGGCCAGCGCCCCCGCTACGACGTGGCGTTTGCGCTCGAGCATCGCAGTGTCCGCGCTCGAACCGAGCCCGACCGCGACATCCGGTGTCAGGTCGAGCAGTCCGGCGACCAGCGCCGCGGCGACCGTGGTGTTGCCGATGCCGACCTCGCCGAGGGCGACCAGTCCGAGACCGGCAGCGCGCCCACCCAACGCACGGCCTCGGTCGAGTAGCGCCGCAGCCTCCGCTGCGGTCAGGGCGTTGGTGTGCAGCAGGTCCCCACTGCTGGGTCCGGCGTCAACGACCTCGACCGCAAGTCCCGCGCTGGTGGCCGCCACCGTGCCCAGCGCCCGGCCCTGCCGTGCGGCGGCAAGCACGTCGCCGGTCACCCCAGGGGCGAAGGCCGATACCCCGAGCTCGGCGACGCGGTGCGAGGCGCCGACCAGGACCAGCGTGCCCGTCGTGAGGTCGCCGTGCCCGAGCGCGACCACCTTGTCCACGGCCCGGTCGAGCACGCCCAATGACCCAGGGGGGGTGAGCAGTAGGTCGGCTGCATCGCGCGCGCCGACGACCTGGCGCTGCGCGGGCGCCCGAAGGCGGCCTACCGGGGCGGACGGCGACGCCGACGGCCAGCGGTCGGTGAGCACAACCTCCGACAGCGGCTGGCGGCGTGACCAGCCGGCGCGCTGGAGCCCGGGTTCTGGGTTGCGCTCATCGGGCCAACCCAGGCACAACCAGCCGAGGGTGACCACACCCTCGGGCAGGCCCAGGAGGGCGGCGAGGCTGGCGGGTTCGAACAGGGTCACCCAGCCGAGCCCGAGCCCCTCGGCGCGTGCCGCCAACCACAGGTTCTGGATGGCGCACGCGCACGACCACAGGTCCGCGTCGGGAAAGGTCGCCCGGCCGAGTACCCCTGCTGCCGGCGTCCTGCGGTCGCAGCACACCACCACGCCAAGCGGCGCCTCGCGGATGCCTTCGAGCTGCAGGTCGAGCAGGTGCCTCGCGGCCTCCGGTTCGAGCAGTGCCGCCTGGGCGAGCCGCTCCTGGTCGGCCATCCACGCAGCCTGTTCCCGCAGTGCCGCGTCGCGGACGACGATGAAGCGCCACGGCTGGGAATGTCCGACCGACGGTGCGGCGTGCCCGGCCCCGAGCACCCTGGCCAGCAGATCGTCATCGACGGCATCGGGCCGGAACCGGCGTACGTCGCGCCGCGCGGCGATCACGTCGTACACCGCCTGCCGGACCGGCTGGTCGAAGGCCCATGCGTCCGGGGCACCAGCTCGCTCCGCGGCGGAGGTGGCGTCGCCGATCAGCGGTACGGGTCGGGGCCAGGTCATCCGGACACGGTAGGCGCCTGCCACCCGAGGGCGCGCTCCAGAGCTCGGTGACGACTCGGTGGCCGTCGCACGAGGACACGGAGCATTGCCCTTGCACGCAGTAACCAATTCATCACGTTCCGTGGCACGATGGCACCCGGGTTACTGCGATCGGCCGAACGGAGGAGAGCAGATGGACGGCATGTCCAGCGGCGCTGTGTCCGCTCGGCTCGCCCTCGGTGTCACGACCATGGCCCTGGTCGCGCTTGCGTCCGCCGGCACAGCCGTGGTGGTCAGCACCGGCAGGTC
>JAYTOZ010000387.1:0-5681 GCA_043747515.1 Frankiales bacterium
GGCCCCTGCTCGCCCGTGCGTGCTTCGCCCTCACCGCCCTGGCGGTGCTGATCGCACTGATCGTCCAGGTGGTCGTGTCGGCAGGCCTGAAGAGCACCCAATTCAGCACCGTCAGCAGCCTGGTATTCAACGTGTTCTGCTACTTCACGGTGCAGTCCAACGTCATCGTGGGTGTGACGACGGCACTGCTCGCGGTGGGTCCGCACCGCACCTCGACGGCCTTCCGGGCCTTCCGCCTCGCCGGCCTGATCGGCATCACGATCACCGGAGTCGTCTTTCACCTCGTCCTTGCCGGCCTGCAGGACCTCAAGGGCGCCGCCGCCACCGCCGATCTGCTCCTGCACACCGTCGTGCCAGTGCTGGCAGTGGTCGGTTGGTTGTTGTTCGGGCCGCGACGCCTGACGTCCTGGCGGGTGGCCGCGCTTGCCCTGCTGTTCCCGCTCGGCTGGGTGGCGTTCGCCCTCGTCCGCGGCGAGCTCATCCACTTCTACGCCTACCCGTTCATCGACGTCCGCGTGCTGGGCTACCCCCGGGTGCTCGGCAACGCCGTGCTCGTCGGGTTGCTCTTCTTCGCCCTCGCCGCCGGGGCAGTCCTGCTGGATCGTCGACTTCCCAAGCACTCCTGGATCGGCGGGATGCGCTGAAGAACTGTCTTTTCGGGCCAATGCTGGCGAGGACACCCGCTTCGTGGCTACCTTCACACCGTGGTCACCGAGGGGCTGTACGCCGCATCGGCCGCCCTGCTGCTCCTGGCCGGGGCGCAGAAGGTTGCGGACCCGCAGCCGCTGGTGCGCGCCCTGACCAGCATGCGCATCGCACTCGGGTCGTCATGGATCCGGGTGGGCGCACTGGGCGAATGCCTGCTCGGGGGCGCCGCCCTGGGCTCCGGCTCGCGGGTCGTGGCGGGGCTCGTCGCCACGTCATACACCATCTTCACCGTGGTGGTCGTGCTGGCCCTGCGGCGGGGCGGGGTGCTGGCGTCCTGTGGCTGCTTCGGCAAGCGCGACATCCCGGCGACCGGGACACATGCTGCGTTGACGGCGGCCTTCGCGCTGGTGGCGCTCGGCGCCTCGGCCCAGGCCCCGCAGGTCATCTGGTCGGACGCCGCCCTGGTCGCCGCCTCGCTGGCGGTGGCTGTGGGCGCGTACGCCGTGCTCGCCGTCCTGCCGCTGGTGGGCACCCGATGACAGCCGCGGTGGTCACCCTGGCGGTGGCCGTGGCGCTGCTCACCGTCCTGGTCATCGGGTTGCTCCGTAGCCACGCGGAAATCCTCAAGGCCCTGCACGAACTCGGGGCCGGCCTGCTGTTGGACCCGCCGGTGACCGCTGCGGGCGTGGTCGAACCGCGCCGCGTCCCGGCCGGGGCGACCCCGACCTCACTGGTCGGACAGAGCCTGGACGGGGAGCTCGTGTCCTTATCGCTGGTCGGCCGAGGCGACACGCTCATCGCCTTCTTGTCCTCCGGTTGCACGACGTGCCAAGACTTCTGGCGGATGTTCCAGCATGGCGTCACCGAGATCCCGGGCGACGCGCGCCTCGTCGTGGTCACTCGGGATCCGGATGAGGAGAGCCCCACCGAGCTCGAGCAGCGCGCTCCCACCGAGGTGGCGATGGTGCTGTCGTCCGAGGCGTGGGACGGCTTTGGGGTGCCCGGCTCCCCCTACTTCGCCTACCTCGACGGTGCCGGTCGCGTGGTTGGCGAGGGCAGTGCCGGCTCGTGGCCGCAGGTCGTCCAGCTGCTCGGTCAGGCGCGGGCCGATGCGGCAACCAGGACTGCCCGGACAATCCGCGGATCCGGTCGGGTTCGGCACAGTCGGGACGAGCAGGCGCTGGCAGCAGCCGGCATCGCGCCCGGCGACCCGAGCCTGTCGGCGTGAGCGCTGTCGGGCCGGATCCGTTGCTCCTGGTCGGTCTTGCCGTCGCGGCGACCGCTGCCCTGCGCGCCACCTGGTCGCCTTGAGGTGAGTCGATGCTGACCAGCATCAGCCGGCTCGGGGAGCGGGCCCGCGGCCACGACCACACCTGGACGGTGGCGATCTACTCGGTCGCCTCTGTCGTGGGCGGCCTCACCACCGGGCTGCTGCTGGGAGCCCTCGGTCGGTTGCTGCCGCTCGGACACCGGCCGCTGTGGGCCGCCGCCGTGTGCGCCACCGCGGTCCTGCTCGACGTGTCCGGGCAGGTGCCGACCATCCGCCGGCAGGTCGACGAGGACTGGCTCAGCCGCTACCGCCGATGGGTCTACGCCACCGGGTTCGGCTGGCAGCTCGGCACCGGCGTCAGCACCGTGATCACCAGTGGCGCCGTCTACGCCTGGCTCGGACTGGTCGCACTCCAGCGTTCGCTGGGCGCTGCACTGCTGGTCGGTGCGGTCTTCGGTCTGGTGCGCGCCGGGCCGCTGCTGCTGCTGCGCGCGGACACCCCCGCGGCGCTCCGGGCAGCAGCGGCCTCGATCGCGGACCGGTCCCGTCCGGCGGCCACCGCGACCGTCGTGCTGCTGGCCTTCGGCAGTGCGGTGCTGGTGCTGACATGACCCTGTTGGCAGCCGGTGTGGCCCTGTCCATCCCGAGTGGTTGGGAGGTCCGGGTGCGCCGGCAGCCGGTCTCCGAGCCGCATCAGGACGGCAACCTGCTCCTGCACGCCGCGACCGTGCCGCTGCCCCGCGAGCGGGGGGATTTCGGCAGCGGCGTCGTGACAACGCTCGGTCCGAACGACGTGTTCGTCGCGCTGTTCGAGTACGACGCGACAGCGGTCCGCCAGCCGTTGTTCGCCCACGCCGGCGTGCCCCGCCCGCGACCAGGCGAGTTCGCCGCAGGGGCGCTGCAACGGCCGCTGCCCGGGCAGAGCGGTGGCCAGTGGTTCTTCACCGCCGCCGGCCGGGCGTGGTGCCTGCACGTCGTGCTCGGCAGCCATGCCCGGCGGATGCCCAGTTGCGCCAAGGTGGATGCGCTGCTCGACGGCTTGCGGATCGGAGTCCGCGCGTGAGGACCCGCGACGCGCTGGCGGCGGTCGGCAGCAAGCAGGCTCCGCAGGGTGTCGCTGTCCGCGCTGCCGAAGCCGTCACCGGCTGGCTGGCGACCCGGACATCGCGGCGCGGCTTCCTCGTCCGGGTCGGGGTGCTCGGCAGCGCCCTGGCGGCGGACCCGACCGGCTTCCTGCTCACGCCCGGTACGGCGTACGCGTCGGTGTGCGGACCGGGCTCGTCGTGCTCGACGGGATGGACGGCGTTCTGCGCCACCATCAACCACGGGATCAACGCCTGCCCGCCCGGCTCCATCGCAGCCGGCTGGTGGAAGTCCGATGGGGCGTCGCTGTGCGGGGGGCGGGCCCGCTACATCGTCGACTGCAACGCGACCTGCACCTGCTCCACCGGTTCCGGCCGGGCCGGGATCTGCAGCCCGTCGTGCTGGTCGTGCCGCTGCACCTGCGGGCCGGCCGGCCAGTGCGACCAGCGACGGGTCTGTTGCAACGCCTTCCGATACGGCCAGTGCAACCAGCAGGTCAGGCAGGTCGGCGCGGTGCAGTGCCGGATCGTGTCGTGCACACCCCCGTGGAAATGGGAGCGCTGCTCGACCTCCCCGGCCACCGACAACGCCACCCGCGACCACAACGCACCGCAACTGCCGGGTGCCTACACCGCCATCACCGCGCACTATGTCGCGCTCGGCGAGCACGGCTCAGAGCTCGGCGCCACCATCGGCCGGGAGGTGGCCGTCCCCGGCGGATGGGCCCAGCGCTATCAGCACGGCCGGATGTCATGGTCCAGCGGGCTCGGCGCGCGCTACACGGCCGGCGCGATCGCCGGCCGGTTCGGGCTGCTCGGCGCCGAGGCCGGGGTGCTGGGCTTCCCGGTCGCCGACCCCGACCGGCTCGGGACGGGGCGGGCCTCCCGGTTCCAGCGCGGCGACATCTTCTGGCACCCGACGAGCGGCGCCCACGAGGTCACCGGTCCGATCCTCGCCCGCTACAACCAGGCCGGCCGGGCCACCGGCGCGCTCGGTTATCCGGTCGCCGGCCCGATCGCGCCCCGCGACGGTGTAGGCCGCGCCTCGGCGTTCCAGCACGGCCGCATCTCCTGGCACCCCTCCCTCGGGCCGGGCCGATTGCTCGGCCATGACATCGCGCTCCGCTACACCGCGCTCGCCGCCGAGGCCGGCCCCCTGGGTTATCCGCTCGCCGATGACACCGCCCTGCCGACAGGGCGTTTCGTCACCCTGCAAGGCGGGCGCATCTCCTGGTCGGCAGCCACCGGCGCGTGGGAGGTCCGCGACCTCCTCGCCCGGGCCTACCTGCTCTCCGGTGCCGAGACGGGCCCGCTCGGATTCCCGGTCGCCGCCGAGGACACCGTCGCCGGCGGCCGGGTGAGCCGCTTCCAGACCGGCCGGGTCTCGGCCTCCCCGGCCACCGGGGCGCACTGGTCGCGGGGTCCGATCACCGAGCGCCACCTCGCGCTCGGGGCCGAGCAGGGTCGGCTCGGTTTCCCGGTCACCGACGAGTACGCCCCCGGTCCAGGCATCCGCCGCAACGACTACCAGCACGGTTGGATCGCCTATGACGAGACGACCTTGACCGTCACCGACAGCCTGGCGGTGCCCTGACCCCGCGGCAGTGACCCGCGGCGACTGGGGACGGGGGTTACGGCTGCGCGGCGAGCCCGGCGCAGCCGCGCAGTGCGTCCCTGGCCCGGATCGCCGCCACCGCAGCTGAGCCGGTGACCGGACTCGTCGTACCGTCGTGGAGGACGGCGGGGCTCCAGCGGGCGGCGACGACGGCGTGCCCGCGGGTGGTGAGGGTGAGCACCCCGCTGGTGGTCGCCGGGCCGCTGCCCTGGGCGTAGAATAGGAAGTTGCCGAGGCCGTAGTCGACGTAGGCCCCGTCGAGGTAGCCGGCTCCGACCAGCACGTGGGCGTGCGAGCCGACGACGACGTCCGCTCCGGCGGCCACCAGTTGCCGGGCCAGGGTGGTGGCGGCGACCTGCGGGCACTGCTGCCGCTCGACGCCCCAGTGCAGATAGACCACGACAGTGTCGCTGTCGGCGCGCGCTCGCCGTACCGCGTCGAGCAGCACCGAGGTGTGCTTGGCGCTGGCGAGCCCCGGCTTGCCCGGCCCGGCCGCCCAGCGGGTGACAGCGAAGTCGTCCAACACCTGGGTTGCCCCGATGACGGCGATTCGCTGACCTCGGATCGTCGTACGCCACGGGGCGAAGGCAGCAGCCTGGTCGACGCCGGCACCGACAATGGGCAACCCGGCGGCCCGGCCCGCGCGCAGGGTGTCACCCAGACCGACCAGGCCGTAGTCCTCGCCGTGGTTGTTCGCGACCGTGACGACGTCGACGCCGCCGGCCTTCAGCGCCGTGAAGGCCGAGGCCGGCGCCCGGAACACGAACTGCTTGGGCTCGGGCTCCCCCCGGTCCGTGACCGGGGTCTCCAGGTTGACCATCGCCAGGTCGGCGCCGCGGAGCAGGGACGCGACCGGTTCGAGCGTCGTCGCAGGGTCACCGAGCAGGCGCCGACGGACCGAGCCCTCGAAGTGCACATCGCCGCCGAAGGCCAAGGTGACCGGCCGACCGGTCGGCACCCGGCGGACCGGCGCCCGCAGGGTCGTCGTCCCGGGCCGGGTGGTCCCGAGGGCCGGGTGACCCGCCGGACGCGACGCGGACGGTCCCGGCGCCGGCGCCGCGCGCGG
>JAYTOZ010000388.1:0-1591 GCA_043747515.1 Frankiales bacterium
TCCCCCGGTTCGCTGTCGAGGTCGACCGTCGCAAGCCCCGGCCCCAGGACGGCGTACGCCGGGGAAGGTGTTGCGCCCGGTCGCAGGCGACCCAGGCAGATGGCCGCCGTCTGCTGCACCGGGCCGCCCTCGAAGATCAGTGCGGGCGCGCAAGCCCGGCGCTCCCAGCCTGGCAGCACCTCGGCCAGATCTGCGCCGGTGGGGCGGTTGAGCACCACCCCGAGCGCGCCGTCGGGCTCGGCGTGCTGCAACAGCAAGATCACGGTCCGGCGGAACCGCCCCTCGCTGAGCATCGGCGAGGCGACGAGCAGCCGGCCGACCGCAGGAATGCCGCCGCCGTCGGTCATGACTAGACCAGCGCGGCCTTCGCCTTGCTGCGACCGGCCTTGGCTCGCTCACCTTGATCGAGGATCACCTTGCGGATCCGCACCGTCGCGGGGGTGACCTCGACGCACTCGTCCTCGCGGCAGAACTCAAGAGCCTGCTCCAGGCTGAGCTGACGGTGCGGGATGAGCGGGACGAGCACGTCGGAGGAGCTCTGCCGCATGTTGGTGAGCTTTTTCTCCTTGGTGGCGTTGACATCCATGTCGTCGGTGCGGGAGTTCTCGCCGACGATCATCCCCTCGTAGACCTCGGTGCCCGGCGGCACGAACATCGTGCCGCGCTCCTGCAGGTTGGCCAGTGCGAAGCCGGTGGTCGGGCCGCTGCGGTCCGCGACGAGCGAGCCGGACGGGCGAGTGCGGATGTCGCCGTGCCACGCCTCGTAGCGCTCGTGCACGTGGTGCAGCAGGCCGGTGCCGCGGGTCTCGGTGAGGAACTCGGTGCGGAAGCCGATCAGCCCGCGGGCCGGGACGATGTATTCCATCCGGGTCCAGCCGGTGCCGTGGTCGACCATCTGCTCGAGCCTGCCCTTGCGCAGCGCCATCAGCTGGATGAGCACGCCCTGGTAGTCACTCGGCGTGTCGATCGTGAGGCGTTCCATCGGCTCGTGGATCTTGCCGTCGACCAGCCGCGTGACGACCTGCGGCTTACCGACGGTGAGCTCGAAGCCCTCGCGCCGCATCACCTCGACCAGGATCGCCAGCTGCAGCTCGCCGCGGCCCTGGACCTCCCAGGTGTCGGGGCGCTCGGTGTTCTCGACGCGGATCGAGACGTTGCCGACCAGCTCCTTGTCGAGCCGATCCTTCACCTGCCGGGCGGTCAGCTTCTTGCCGCTCTTGCCGGCCATCGGCGCGGTGTTGATGCCGATGGTCATCGAGATACTCGGGTCGTCGATCGTCATCAGCGGCAGCGGGATGGGGTTCTCGGGGTCGGCCAGGGTCTCGCCGATGAAGATCTCCGGGATGCCGGCGATGGCGACGATCTCGCCCGGGCCGGCCGACTCGATCGAGACGCGCTCCAAGGCCTGGGTGCCGAGCAACTCGGTGAGCTTGACGTTCTCGACGGTGCCGTCTTTCTTGCACCAGGCGACCGTCTGACCCTTGCGCATCGTCCCGTTGAAAATGCGGCAGAGCGCGAGCCGGCCGAGGTAGGGCGAGGCGTCGAGGTTGGTGACGTGCGCCTGCAGCGGCGCGCCCTCGGTGTAGGTCGG
>JAYTOZ010000389.1:0-2354 GCA_043747515.1 Frankiales bacterium
CCGAGGCCCTCGAGCAGCGCCGCATCCATCGCGGCCTGGATCGTCGTGGTCGTCCACTGCTCCAGCGGCTCCAGGGCCTCAGCCGTCGCTGCCAGCACCGCGGCGCTCCCCTCGCCGAGCGACTTCTCGGCAGCGACTGGCTCAACGGCGAAGTCCTGCTCGTCGACGAGCAGGAAGCGCAACAGCCCGGCCGCCTCGGACAGCACGGCGATCCGGGTCTGGATCAGCGGGGCGGCGCCGGTGAGGGCCGCCAACTCGGCTGCGGTCGGGTCGGCCGAGACGAGCCCGGCGCGCTGCAGATGGGGGACGAGGCGGCGTACCAGCTCATCCTCGGCGAGCTCGCGCAGATAGTGCCCGTTGAGCCAGCCGAGCTTGTCGAGGTCGAAGACCGGGCCGACCGTGTTGACTCGCGACCAGTCAAAGCTCGCGCTCATCTGGGCGAAGCTGAAGATCTCCTCGCCGCCCGGCGGGGAGTAGCCGAGCAGCCCCAGGAAGTTCACCAGCGCTTCGGGCAGATAGCCCTGCTCGATGAACCAGGTCAGCCGTGCAGCGGGGTTCTTTCGCTTGCTGATCTTGCTCTTGTCGACATTGCGGAGCAGCGGCATGTGCGCGTACGCCGGCCGCTCCCAGCCGAGCCAGTCCGACAGCAGCAGGTGCTTGGGGGTGGAGGAGATCCACTCCTCGCCACGGACGACATGGGTGATGCCCATCAGGTGGTCGTCGACGACGACCGCGAGATGGTAGGTCGGGAAGCCGTCGGCCTTGAGGATCACCTGGTCATCCGGAGCGGGCGCGTTGATCTCGCCGCGGATCAGGTCGGTGAAGTGCAGGGGTGGGTCGGCCGGGATGAGCATCCGCACGACCGGGACGTCTGAGAAGCCCGGCAGCGCGGCTCGCTCGTCCCGACTGAGCCCGTGGCAGCGCCGGTCGTAACCCGTCGGCTGCTTGGCGGCCTGCTGCGCCTCACGCATCTCCTGCAGCCGCCCCGGCGTGCACCAGCAGTGGTAGGCGTGGCCGTCGGCGAGCAGTCGCTCGACGTGCGGACGGTAGGTGTCGAGCCGCTCGGACTGCCGATAGGGGCCGAACGGACCCCCCACGTCGGGCCCCTCGTCCCACTGCAGCCCGAGCCAACGCAGCGTGTCGTAGACCTGCTGCTCGCTGTCAGCCTGGAACCTCGCCCGGTCGGTGTCCTCGACCCGCAGCACGAACTGCCCACCCTGCTGGCGCACGAAGGCCAGGTTGAACAGCGACATGTACGCCGTACCGACGTGCGGGTCGCCGGTCGGCGAGGGCGCCACCCGCAGCCGCACGGTCATCCGCGAGCCGCGACCGGGTTGGTCAGCGGGCCGATCCCCTC
The DNA here is from genome assembly GCA_043747515.1 of Frankiales bacterium. Lineage (GTDB taxonomy): Bacteria > Actinomycetota > Actinomycetes > Mycobacteriales > SCTD01 > JAYSQK01. The sequence goes on from JAYTOZ010000389.1 coordinate 1,358, forward strand.
GACGTGGACGGTGACGGCATTGCCTGGCACGAGCGGGCCGACGCCGGCGGGCGTGCCGGTGAGGATGACGTCGCCGGGCAGCAGGGTCATGAAGGCCGTGACCCACTCGATGATCGTCGGGACGTCGTGCAGCAGCTGCGAGGTGCGGCCGTCCTGACGCACCGACCCGTCGACGGCGCACCGCACCGCCAGGTCGCAGGGGTCCAGCTCGGTCTCGACCCACGGCCCGATCGGACAGAACGTGTCGTGCGACTTGCCCCGCGTCCACTGGCCGTCCTGCTCCTGGTGGTCGCGTGCGGTCACGTCGTTGCCGCAGGTGTAGCCCAGCACGACGTCCAGGGCTCGCTCCCGCGGCACCTCCCGGCACAGCCGGCCGATGACGATGCCGAGCTCACCCTCGTGGTCGACCCGGGTGCTGTTGCGGGGCAGCACGATCGCATCGCCAGGTCCGATGACCGAGGTCGACGGCTTGAGGAACACGACCGGGGCCGCGGGCGTGGGACCGCCGAACTCCGCCACGTGGTCGGCGTAGTTCTTGCCGATGCACACGACCTTGCTGGGCAATACCGGTGCGAGCAGCCGCACCTCACCGAGCGGGTGCGTCACCCCGGTTCGGACCAGCGGCGCGAACGGGTGGCCGTCGACGGCCGCGACGCTCAGCGCCGCTGGGTCGTCACCGACGCCCTCGACGATCCCGAACGACACTGCCCCGGCATGGGCGAAACGGGCGATGCGCATGCGGGGCAGGCTAGCCGGGTGCAGCCACCGGCAGCCGTCGTACCCGGGGGTCGTCCGCGTCGGCCGTGTAGTCCTCCGGCAGCGTCGCGTCGCGGCCGCCCGAGACGCCAACCGCCCGCAGCAGCAGCGTCAGCCCGACGGTGATGACGAGGTTGAGCACGAACGCGGTCAGTGCGATGTAGCCGTTCCTGCCGTCCAGGAAGGGGATCTGGGACGTCGAGCCGCCGAAGTGCTTCTTGGTGGCCGGGTTGATCACCCG
>JAYTOZ010000390.1:0-4188 GCA_043747515.1 Frankiales bacterium
GGCCAGCAGGGCGGCCCGTCCGGTAAGGGCCACTAGCGGGGAACTGGCACCGTGGCGAGCACGCCCTCGAGGACGCCGTCGGCGCTGGCACCCTCGAGCTCGGCTTCGGCGCGCAGCGAGATGCGGTGCCGCAGCGTCGGCCGGGCCAGGGCCTTCACGTCGTCGGGGGTGAGGTAGTCGCGGCCGGACAGCCAGGCCCACGCCTTCGCGGTCGACAGCAGGGCGGTGGCCCCCCGCGGTGACACGCCGAGTTGCAGCGAGGGGGAGCTGCGGGTGGCGCGGCAGACGTCGACGACGTAGCCGAGCACCTCGGGCGAGACGGTGACCGCCAGGACACCGAGTCGGCCCGCAGCGAGCTCCTCGGCGCCGGCGACCGCGTCGAGCGCGGACAGGTTGCGGGGGTCAAAGCCCGCGTCGTGCGCGGCCAGGACCCGCAGCTCGTCCTCGCGGGCCGGCAGCGGCACGGTGAGCTTGAGCAGGAATCGGTCGAGCTGGGCCTCGGGCAGTGGGTAGGTGCCTTCGTACTCGACCGGGTTCTGCGTCGCGCAGACGATGAACGGATCGGGGAGCGGCCGCGGTCTGCCGTCGACCGAGACCTGTCGCTCCTCCATGGCCTCCAGTAGCGACGCCTGGGTCTTCGGGGGCGTGCGGTTGATCTCGTCGGCGAGCAGCAGGTTGGTGAAGACCGGCCCCTCGCGGAAGGAGAACTCCGCCGAGCGGGCGTCGTAGACCAGCGAACCGGTGATGTCACCGGGCATCAGGTCCGGGGTGAACTGCACCCGCTTGGTGTCCAGGGCGAGGGTGGCCGCGACCGCGCGCACCAGCAACGTCTTGGCGACGCCGGGCACGCCTTCGAGCAGGACGTGCCCGCGGCACAGCAGCGCGATGACCAGGCCGGTCACCGCGGCGTCCTGCCCGATCACCGCCTTGCCGACCTCGGCCCGCAGCGCGATCAGGGCCTGGCGGGCCTCGTCCGGGCCGACCTCGCAGGGAGCCCGGCGGTCGTTGTTGGCGGGCGCCGTCACGGGCCGGTCTCCTTGTCGAGCGATGCGGTGAACGTGCGCAGGTCGCCGGCGAGCCGCACCAGGGTGGCGTCGTCACCGGGTGCCGGACCGTACAGGAGGTCCTCGAGCTCGGCCGGGTGCACGCCGGTGCGGGCTGCGGCCGCCTCGAGCAGTGCCCCACGGGTCGCCGAGCCGCCGAGGGCGAGCCGGCGCACCGCCCGGTCCCGGGCAGCGCCCCGCAGCGCGTCGGCGGCCCGGTCGCGGGCCCGAGCGGCCCGGTAGAGCCGGCTGCGCCCCTCGACCGACTCCGCCGCCCGGACCACCACCGGCAGCGGTTCGACGACGACCCGGCCCAGCCGGCGGGCCCGCCACAGGGCGAGCAGGACGACGGCGGCCGCGAGCTCCAGCAGGCCGTCCTTCAGGCCGCGCGGCAGGAGCTGCCGAAGGGTACGGCGGTCGCTCGTGGCGCCGGCCCGGTCGATTTTGGGCAGCAGCCACTGGATGTCTGGGCGGTCCGCCAGCAGGCCCAGGGCGAGCGAGGCATCCCCCTGCTCGTCGAGGGCGTCGTTGGTCAGCAAGGTCCCGGAGGCGAGCAGCAGGTGCCGCCGGGTCGGCAGCAGCAGGAGCCCGGCCCGGCCGCCGGAGGCGTAGCAGCCGGTGCTCGCCACCCCGCCGGTCGCCGTGTAGCCCGGCCCGCCGAGCCGCACCCGGCCCGCGCGGGCGGCGGCGGGCAGATCGCAGGCCGGTTCGCGGACCTCGTCGAGGCTGTCGCCCTGCGCCTCGACCGGGTCGCCGAGCGCACGCAGCGCGGCGTTGTCCGCACCGACGAGCAGCAGGGGGGACGGCGCCAGCCGCCGGAGCTCGGCGGTCGTCAGCCGTTCGGGGAACGGCACGACCACGGTGCTCCCGGGGCGTACCTGCTCCACGGTTTCGATCACCGTGACGGCCGCGCCCTGGTTGCCGAGCAGGGCCGCCAGGGCGTGCGAACCGTCGGGGTCGTAGGCGCGCGGGTCGAGCCGCCCGGACCGCTGGGTCGTCACCGTGAGGCTTACCAACAAGGCGACAACCGCGACGCCGAGGGCGATGAGCACCGGTCCGCGGGCCGCCCGACCCACCGACCGCCCGGTCGGCCCGGTCGCGGTCTGCTGGAGCGGCGCCGTCCCGGCGTCCACGGTCATGCCAGCACCAACCGCGCCGAGGTCACCGTGCGGTCCAGATCCACCAGGACGGCGTACGACGCGGCGTCGGCGGTGCGGCCGCCGTACCAGATCTCGTCGAAGGTGTTGGCACCCCGGCGCAGCGCCTCGGCCAGCGTCGGCACCAGCGACCCTGCCTCGCGGGCGACCTCGAACGCGGTGCGCCCTGGCCGTGGGTCGAGCACCCCCCGGTCCTCGAGCTCCCGGACGACGGCGCGCAGGCGCTCGCGGACCGCCTCGGCCCACCCGCCGTTGGCCGCCGCCGCCTCGGCCAGCGCCCGATGCCCGGCCGCTGAGCGTGCGCCACCGGTGCCGAAGAGCTCCCCACGGCTCGCTGCGCTGCGGGACGGCCGCAGGCGCACGACCAGCAGCGCCACGGCGGCGGCGAGCAGCAGCAGCAGCAGGACGACCCCGGTGTTGCCGCCGGGCACCTGGGCGCTCGAGGCCCGCAGCAGCCGGCCGAGCTCGTCGAGCAGCCGACCGATCAGGCGGACCAGCAGCGGTGGCTGTGCGTCGGCGTACTCACGCCGGGACAGCTCGACCTGTGCGGCCCGACGGGCCGCCTCCCGGCCGAGCTCACCGGAGGCAGCCAGCATCATCGGCGCGCCTGCGCGGCGAGCGTGATGTCAAGGCCCTCGGCGCGCATCCGGCGGTCGATGTAGAGCAGCGCGCGGACCCCGGCGGTGAACGGGGCGACCACGGTGCTGGCGAGCGCCCCGGCAACCGCCCCGACCAGGGCCGCGCTGGTGGACAGGTGTTGCGGCGCACCACCGAGGCCCGCGAACGGGCTGTAGCCGAACAGCAGGAAGGGCAGTTGCAGGATCTGGCCGACGAAACCGGCGATGACGACCGCCAGCAGAAGCACCCCGAAGACGCGAAAGAACGATCGGCGGACGAGGACGGTCGACCGGGCGAGCGCCCGGCGGACCGGCTGCCGCTCCAGCACGACGACGGCCGTCGCCAGCGACCAGCGGATGTAGAGCAGGAAGGCCCCGGCGACACCGGCCAGCACGACCGGGACGGCGGCCACGGCCCCGGCGGTCCCGGTGCTGGCAAGCAGCGCGGCGAGCGCGATGCTGGCCAACACGCTGCCGTAGCTCGCGAATCCCACCAGCAGCGCCGTCACGACGAGCGGCCCGAGCCTCGGCCGCGCCTGCTCCCACGCCTGGCGAAGGGTGATGACGTCGCCGAGCACCGCCCGGCTCGCCACGACCGTGACGACACCGGCCAGCACCGCGCCGGTCACGGCCGCGATGAGCAGCGTCAGCCCGGTGCCGACCGCGGCCGTCCCGAGATAGGCCTGGAAGGCCCCGGAGGAGTCGCCCAGGGTCGAGGTGTCGGTGTTGGTCAGCGGGCCGAGCAGCGTCAGGGTCACCACGAGCTGGAGCAACGCCGACACGACAGCTACCGCTGCGGACATCGCGAGCACCGGCCGTGGGTAGGCGCGGATCATCGCGACGGAGCCGTCCAGCAACTCGCCCAGGCCGAGCGGCCGCATCGGCACCGTGCCCCGGAAGGGGGCCCTGCCCCCCGTAGGCGCCGGACGGCTTCCCGGCGGCGGCGCTGCCCCGGCGTACGACGTGGCCGGTGCCGTCCCCGGTGCACGGCCGAGGCTGTCGGGGGAGCGCCACACGGTGGTCGGCTCGGTCATGCGGCTCCTGCCGGGAGGAACGGGTGCGGCGGCCGCACGGTCGGGTCTGCAGGGACGGGCGCGCAGCCAGCACTGTGACACGCGGGCGTGCGCATGGCCGCTCCGCGGGGCCGCCCAGGTGCGACGATGGCGTCGTGGACACCACCAAGGCCGGGCGGGTGCTCGTGGTCGACGACGACCCCGCGCTGGCCGAGATGCTCGGCATCGTGCTGCGGGGCGAGGGCTTCGAAACCTCCTTCGTCAGCGACGGTGACGCCGCGCTGGGGGCGTTCCGGCGGGAGAAGCCCGACGTGGTGCTGCTCGACCTGATGCTGCCGGGCACCGACGGCGTCGAGGT
>JAYTOZ010000391.1:0-3310 GCA_043747515.1 Frankiales bacterium
CGCCGCCGTCCTGGGCACGCTTGCGCTGACAGCCTGCGGGTCGTCGGCATCACCGGAGCCGGGCGCCTTGCGCAGCTCGGGCGCCCCGGCCACCTCCCAGCCGTCGGGGTCCGCGCCGGCCGGCTTCGCGGCGACGTTGGCGGCAGCCAAGGGGCAGACCGTCAATTGGTACATGTACGGCGGCGACGACACGCTCAACACGTTCGTCAACGGCTTCGTCAAGACCAAGCTCGCCGCGCTCGGCGTGACCCTCAACCAGGTGAAGATCACCGACACCGTGACCGCGGTGAACAAGGTGCTGGCCGAGAAGCAGGCCGGCACCCCCAGCTCGGTGGACGCAATCTGGATCAATGGTGAGAATTTCGCGACCGGCAAGCAGGCGGACCTGTGGGAGTGCGGCTACGCCGAGAAGCTCCCCAACGCCAAGTACGTCGACTTCACCAAGCCTTCTGTCGCCAACGACTTCGGGCTGCCGGTCCAGGGATGCGAGTCGGTGTGGCAGCAGGCCAACTCGGCGTTGGTTTTCGACAGCAAGAAACTCACGGCCAACGACGTCAAGAGCGTCTCGTCGCTGTTTGCCTGGGCGAAGGCACATCCCGGCCAGTTCACCTACCCGGCCCCGCCCGACTTCACCGGGTCAATGGCTGTCCGGACCTTCTTCTACGACACCGTCGGCGGCCCGACGAGCTTCGCCGGCGCCTTCGACAAAGCGAAGTACCTGCCCGCGGCCAGCCTGCTGTGGAAGCGCCTCAACGACCTCGCGCCGGCGCTGTACAAGAAGGGCAAGACCTACCCGACGGGTCAGACCGATGTCGAGAAGCTCTACGCCAACGGGGAGATCAGCGCGTTTCTCACCTACGGTCCGGGTGCGGTCAGCGATGCCGTCAAGAAGGGGACCTACCCGGCCAGCACCCGGGAATCGGTCTTCGACATCGGCAACATCAGCAACCACTCGTTCGTGTCGATCCCCAAGAGCAGCCCCCACAAGGCAGCCGCTGAGGTGCTCGCCAACGTGCTGCTGGACCCAGCGTCGCAGCTGCAGCTGTACAAGACCGAGGGCGTCTTCCCCGGTATCGACGTCGCAAAGACCGACGCGGACACCCAGGCGGCGTTCGCGGCCGTGTCGACAAGCCCGTCAGTGCTGCCGCTCGCGGAGCTGGTCAAGCGCGCGCAACCCGAGCTCGCCAGCACCTACGTCACCACGATCGAGAAGGACTGGAAAGCCAACGTCCTCCAGAAGTAGATGACCGTCCGACCCACCACCGCCGAGGTGGCACCACCCCGGACCCGAACGAGGGTCCGGGGTGGTCGGCTGCCCAGAAGCCTGCGGATCGCCGTACTGCTTGCCCCTGCCCTGCTGGTCATCGGCGTGCTGTTCCTCGGCGGCCTGGCCGAGGGCGTGGCACAGAGTTTGGGCTATCTGCCGTTCCTGCCGGGGTGGCACTGGAGCACCTCGGCGTACACCGGGATGCTGCGCGACAAGGCCGTCACCGCATCGTTCGTCCTGACGTTTCGGACCGCGCTGCTGGCAACCGTCCTGTCCACCGTTCTGGGGGTCGGCGGGGCGCTGCTCATCCGGTCGACGCGGCGCGGGAAGCGCCTGCTGTCCGCGGTCTTCCAGAGCACGCTGCCGGTGCCGCACCTGGTCGGCGCCCTCGCGATGCTGCTCCTGCTCGCGCAGGGTGGCGCGCTGTCCCGGCTGACGCATGCGCTCGGGCTCACCTCGACGACCGATGCCTTCCCCGAGCTCACCAACGACCGCTTCGGCTTGGGCATGCTCGCCGAGTACTGCTGGAAGGAGGCCCCGTTCATCGGCGTCGTCGCCCTGTCGGCCCTGGGCCGCGGGGTCACCGAGCTCGAAGATGCCGCCCGCACCCTGGGCGCCGGACGGTGGGCGCGGCTGCGGCACGTCGTCCTGCCAGTGCTCGCCCCCGGCGTGCTCTCCACGTCGATCCTGGTCTTCGCCTTCAGCTTCGGGTCCTACGAGGTCCCCTACCTGCTCGGCAGGCCCTACCCGGCGACGCTGCCCGTCGTGGCCTACCAGTACGCCACCGACGTGGACCTGCAGAGCCGACCGGAAGCGATGGCGATCAGCGTCGTCATCGCGGTGCTGATCAGCGCCCTGGTCGCGGTGTACTTCGCCCTGTCACAGCGCTATCTGCGAAGGACCGCGTGAGGCGAGCCGTCGGCACCGCGCTGCTGGTCGTCGGGCTGTTGCTGCCGCTGCTCCCCCTGCTGGTGTGGGCGGGCAGCGGTCAGTGGCGCTATCCCGCCGTCGTACCGCAGCGAGGAAGCCTGCGGGGACTGGGCTTGATCGTGGATCCGGCGTCGGACGTGCTCAGCGGACTGGTGACGTCCCTGTCGCTCGGGATCACGGTGTCGGTCCTGGCCTGCGTGATCGGGCTGTGCGCCGGACGGGCGGTCGGGCTCTACAGCTTCCGCGGCAAGCGGCTGGTGCAGTTCCTGCTGCTCGCCCCAGCCATCGTGCCGGGTCTCGCGGTCACCCTCGGGATTCAGGTCTTCTTCCTGCGCTACCACCTGTCCGGCACGGTCCAGGGCGTCGTACTCGTGCAACTGGTGCCGACCATCCCCTACGTGACCCTGGTGCTGGGCAGTGCGTTCGCGAACTTCGAGCTCGGCTACGAGGAGCAGGCGAGAAGCCTCGGCGCCGGGCCGCTGCGCACGTTCTGGCACGTGACGTTGCCGGCGATCCGGGCACCGCTCGTGGTCGCCGCGTTCTTCGCCTTCCTGATCTCCTGGAGCGAGTACATCCTCACCCTGCTCATCGGCGGTGGCACGGTGAAGACCCTGCCGCTGCTGCTGTTCGCCTACATCGGCTCATCGGATCTGAACGCCGCGGCCGCCCTCGCCGTGCTGTTCGTCCTGCCGCCCATGGTGCTCGTCGCCGTGTCGTCGCGATTCCTCACCGGTTCGAGCAGTGCCGCCGTCGGGTTCGGTCGGCTGTGACGGGCCCGCCCGCAAAGGTCGAGCTGCAAGATCTCGTCGCGTCGTACGGCGGGGCGCCGGTCGTGGACCGGCTCTGTCTGGTGGCGGAACCAGGCACGCTGACCGCACTGCTCGGACCGTCGGGCTGCGGGAAGACGACCACCCTGAAGGTGGTCGCCGGGTTGCTGCCCGCCACGAGCGGTGAGGTGCGCTTCGACGGCACCAGCGTGCTGCGGCTGCCGGCCGAGAAGCGACCGGTCGCGATGGTGTTCCAGACACCGCTGCTGTTCCCGCACCTGTCGGTCGGCGACAACGTCGGCTTCGGGCTGCGGATGCGCCGGGTCGCCAAGCCCGAGCGACGTCG
>JAYTOZ010000392.1:0-1836 GCA_043747515.1 Frankiales bacterium
CCCATGCAGCCGGCGGACCGCCCGCAACGCACCCTCGTCGCTGTCAGCACGGGCCAGCGTCGGCAGGTCACCCAGATCGAAGCCCCGGACCTCAAACACCACCCCCGGCGTCCGCGCCAGCGTTGTGGCCGTCGTCGTCGGGGCGTGGCATCGGCTGGTCCCGAGTGGCCGGTGTCGAGGGCGCATCCCTGCACCCTCCCGCCAACTACCCCGGCCACCCGAACCGATCCCAGGCTGTGGACAACCCCGCGCCGGGTGCCCCTGAGCCGGTGGCCGGGGCACCCGCGCGCCGGTTACGGCCCGCCAGGAGAATCCCCCAGCGGGTCCGCTGGTGGGTCCAGGACCGCCGCCAAGGTCTGCGCCCGGTTCCAGGCCAGCAACTGGTTGTAGGCGGCCGCATCACGCCACGCCGCCACATGCGACACCAACCCATCCCCTGGCGGCCGGTCGGCTGTCGCCGGAGACGCTGACGTCGTACGCGCATGAGGTGCGGCTGCACATCACGTCGCACCTCGGGTCCCTGCGGATGGGCGAGATCACCCCACCGGTGCTGCGCGCCTGGATCGTGACGCTGCTGGACAAGCCCCGGGGGCCAGCAGCCCCGGCCTGCGCCGGGACAGCAACCGCGCAAAGTGCTCCTGCTCTCGCCGCGGACCGTGGCCTACACGCACGCTGTCCTGCGGGCGGCGCTCAACGACGCGCTACGCGACGAGGTGCCGAGGCTGCGGCGCAACGCCGCCAAGCTCGTCCGCCCGCCGTTGAAAGGGCCGAGCAGCGCGCGGCCGCTCGTGCTCAGGGCGATGGAGGTGCACCCGCTGGCGGGCGTTGTGGCTGACCCACCTGGGGCTCGGCCTGCGTGAGGTGAGGCACTCGATCTGGTCTGGACCGACCTGGACCTTGACGCCGGGCTGGTGACGATCAGCCGGTCGCTGCGCCGCCGGGTCGGTCAGCTCGTGTTCACGACCGCCCGGGGCACGCCGCTCAAGCCGCGCAACGTCAACACCGAGTGGGCGAAGGTCTGCGCGGCGGCCGGAATTGCGCCGATCCGTTGACACGTCCTGCGCCACAGCATCGCCACGTTCAAGCAACGTCAGGGCGTCGCGCTCAAGACGATCCAGCCGATGTTGCGGCACTCACGGATGGCCACGACGGCTGACCTACACCCACGTCCTGCAGGACGTGCAGCGGTCCGGCGCCAACCGGATCGGCGCCCTGCTGACCGAGCACGGGGTGGGTCGTAGTGCTGCCAGCGCGGCTGCAGCTGCCATTGGCGCTGCCAATGGTCCTGCCGGAGCCGGTACCGCCCCGGGGTTTGGCCCTGAGAATGGCCGCTGACGTGCGGTATCGAGTGCGCTCGGCAGGATTCGAACCTGCAACCTCTTGATCCGTAGGAGCAGAAAGCGCCCGCCGCGGGGGTCCAACAACGTCCGCTCGCGCTGGCCGCGCCGGTTGCCGGTTGGCGAAAACGGACACCGCGACCACTGCCGTCCGCGGGCTTGGCTACATCTTGGCTACATCGGTGATGGCCGCAGCGACGTTGACCAAGCCGCCAGCCGGTCTCGGGGTGACGGAGCGCGCGCAGACCTTGCCGATCACCCCGGCCGCTCCGGTTCAGCCGGTCCGGCCGGTGACCCGGCGGGTCGCGGCGTCCGCACTCAGCACCGCCTGATGGGCCCCCGTCACCGCCCGCGCGAGCCAGACCGGGGCGTCGCCGGTGCTGTTCAGCGCGGCGACGGCCTGGTTGACGTTCACCGCGTACCGGCGGATCGCCAACCGGAGCCGCAGCAGCTCCCCCAGCAGCTCCCGGTCCGCCGTCTGCGATGGAGGTGGCCCCTG
>JAYTOZ010000393.1:0-8831 GCA_043747515.1 Frankiales bacterium
ATTCCGCACCCGATTCAGGGCGAGGCGGCAGCCGGTGTGGTGCTGCTCAAGCCAGCCAGCCCCGGTACCGGCGTCATTGCCGGTGGCCCGGTCCGCGCCGTGCTGGAGTGCGCCGGGATCCACGACGTGCTGAGCAAGTCGCTCGGCTCGTCCAACCCGATCAACATTGTTCACGCGACGGTCGCGGCGCTCCAGGGCCTGGTGCGCCCAGAGGAGATTGCGGCCCGCCGGGGCCTGCCGATCGAGGATGTCGCGCCGGCCGCCATGCTGCGGGCCCGGGCGGCTGCCGCCGCCGCGCCCCCGGCCGTCCACGCGGGGAGCTGACCGATGGCCCGTCTCAAGGTCACCCAGATCAAGTCCGGCATCGGCGGCAAGCAGAACCAGCGGGACACCCTTCGCTCGCTCGGTTTGAAGCGGATGCACGACACCGTCGTCAAGGAGGACCGGCCCGAGATCCGCGGGATGGTTGACACCGTCACGCACCTCGTGACGGTCGAGGAGGTCGAATAACCCATGGCTGATACCAAGCAGCCCGGCCCGACCGGGACCGCCCTGAAGGTGCACCACCTGAGGCCGGCGCCGGGCGCCAAGAAAGCCAAGATCCGGGTCGGTCGCGGTGAGGCCGGCAAGCGCGGCAAGACCGCCGGCCGTGGCACGAAGGGCACCAAGGCCCGCTACCAGGTGCCGGCCGCCTTCGAGGGCGGGCAGATGCCGCTGCACATGCGGCTGCCCAAGCTCAAAGGCTTCAAAAACCGGTTCCGCACCGAGTACCAGGTCGTCAACCTCGACCGCATCGCGCTGCTGTTCCCGGACGGCGGGGCGATCGGCGTCGAGGAGCTCGTGGCCAAGGGCGCCGTCCGGGACGACCGGCTCGTCAAGGTCCTCGGCGGCGGTGAGCTCGGCGTCAAGCTCGACGTCACCGTTCACGCCTTCTCGGCCTCGGCGAAGGACAAGCTCGCGGCGGCAGGCGGCTCGGCCACCGAGCTGTAGCACCGGCGTAGCAGGGGCCGCGGCCAGCCCGCGACCGCCGTCAGCGTCCCAGTCGGGCCGCCGTTCCCTCGGGGCCGGCGGCCCGCGGACGCTTCCACCGGGTCGTCGTCGATCACTGCCCCGGCGTACCAGGATGGGGTCTGTGCCCTCGGCCGGCTGTTACAGTCCCCGGTAACGGGGGGTCGGCACGTGAGCCGGCCCTTCAGGTTTCCCCGCCCTGCCCCGACCTGACCATCCCAACGCTGTCGCCCCGCGACCCGCGCTCGACCCGAACCGGTCCCCGGATCGGCCGCCAGGAGGAGCCGTGCTCACCGCCTTCGCCCGGGCCTTCCGCACCCCGGACCTGCGTCGCAAGTTGCTGTTCACCCTGGCCATGATCGGCGTCTACCGGCTCGGCGCGGTGGTGCCCGGGCCGGGCGTGTCCTACGTGGCGATCCAGAAGTGCCTCGACCCGGTGAAGAACTCCGGGGTCTACGGCCTGGTCAACCTGTTCAGTGGCGGGGCACTGCTGCGGCTGAGCGTGTTCGCGCTCGGCATCATGCCCTACATCACCAGCTCGATCATCGTGCAGCTGCTGATCGTGGTCATCCCACGGCTCGAGGCGCTCAAGGAGGAGGGGCAGTCCGGCCAGGCCAAGCTGACGCAGTACACCCGCTACCTCACCGTGGCGCTGGCGATCCTGCAGTCGACCGGCATCGTGGCGCTGGCCCGGTCCGGCAGCCTGTTCCCCGGCTGCAGCGAGAAGATCATCCCGGACGACTCACTGTTCCGGATCGCCGTGCTGGTGACGACCCTGACCGCCGGGACCGCGGTGATCATGTGGCTGGGCGAGCTCGTCACCGATCGTGGTGTCGGCAACGGCATGTCCGTGCTCATCTTCACCTCGATCATCAGCTCGATGCCGGCCCAGGGGGCCCGCATCTACAACCAGCCGCGGGGGGCGTTCATCCTGGCGGCGGTGATCATGCTTGCGCTCGTCGTCATCACCCTGGTCGTGTTCGTCGAGCAGGCTCAACGGCGAATTCCCGTGCAGTACGCCAAGCGCATGATCGGCCGGCGGATGTACGGCGGGACGAGCACCTACATCCCGCTGAAAGTGAACCAGGCCGGGGTCATCCCGGTCATCTTCGCCTCGTCGTTGCTCTACCTGCCGCAACTGCTGACCAACGTCTGGCGCAGCAACGCGGCGTTCACCCGCTTCGTGGCCCGCTACCTCACCTCCGGTGACCATCCGCTCTACCTGGCGATCTATTTCGGGTTGATCATTTTCTTCACCTACTTCTACGTCGCGATCACCTTCAACCCGGTCGAGGTCGCCGACAACATGAAGAAGTACGGCGGGTTCGTCCCGGGCATCCGTCCCGGCCGGGCCACTGCCGAGTACCTGGACTACATCCTGTCCAGGATCACCAGTTTCGGCGCGCTCTACCTGGGCGTCGTCGCCGTGCTGCCCTATCTGCTGTTCAACCTGACGGCCGGGGCGAACAGGTTCCCGTTCGGCGGCACCGCGGTGCTGATCGTCGTCGGCGTCGGGCTCGAGACGGTCAAGCAGGTCGAGAGCCAGCTCATGCTGCGCAACTACGAAGGCTTCCTGCGCTAGTGCGCCTCGTCCTGGTCGGGCCACCCGGAGCGGGCAAGGGGACTCAGGCCCAGTACATCGCCCGGCACCTCGGGGTGCCGACCATCTCGACGGGCGACATCTTCCGCGCAAACGTCAGCACCGGCACCCCACTCGGGCTGCAGGCCAAGGTCTACATGGACCGCGGTGACCTCGTCCCGGACGACGTGACGATCGAGATGGTCCGGCTGCGGCTCAAGGAGCCCGACGCGGCTGGCGGCTTCCTGCTCGACGGCTTCCCGCGGACCGTGCCGCAGGCGCAGGTGCTCGACGACATCCTGCTCGAGACCGCCGACGCCAAGCTCGACGTCGTGCTCGAGCTCGTCGTTGACTCCGACGAGGTGGTCCGCCGGCTGTCGGGGCGCCGGACCTGCCGGACGTGCAACCGGATCTGGCATGTCGATTTCGACCCGCCGGCCGTCGAGGGGGTCTGCGACGTCGACCGGGGCGAGCTCTACCAGCGCGACGACGACCAAGCCGAGACGATCAAGAACCGGCTCGAGGTGTACGAGATGTCGACAGCGCCGCTCGTCAACTACTACGCCGGCCGGGGCGTGCTCATCGGGCTCGACGCCACCGGGCCGGTCGACGACGTGACCCAGCGGGCGATCGACGCGCTGCGTCCGCTCCAGCACGAGCAGTGAGCCGCACCGCCCGGCGACCGAGAGGGGTTACCGTCAAGACCCCTGCGCAGCTGGCCCTGATGCGCCGGGCCGGGTTGGTCGTCGCCGAGGCGCTCGCCCGGATGACCGAGGCCGTCGCCCCGGGCGTGAGCACCGGCGGGCTCGACCGGATCTGTGCCGGGGTCATGGCCAAGGCCGGGGCGGCGCCGTCGTTCCTGGGCTACCACGGCTTCCCGGCCACGATCTGCGCCTCGGTCGGCGCCGAGGTCGTGCACGGCATCCCGAGCGAGCTCCGGGTGCTCGCCGAGGGTGAGCTCGTCTCGATCGACTGCGGGGCGATCCTGGACGGCTGGCACGGCGATGCGGCGGTCACGGTCGCGGTTGGTCAATGCGAGCCGGCCGTGCTCGAGCTGTCGGCGGTGACCGAACGGGCCCTGTGGGCCGGGCTCGGGGCTGTCCAGCTCGGCGGCCGACTGTCCGACGTCGGCGCCGCAGTCGAGTCGGTGGTGCGCCCGCACGGCTTCGGCCTCCTTGAGGACTACACCGGCCACGGGATCGGCCGGGCGATGCACGAGCCGCCGTACGTGCCGAACCTCGCTCCCCAGGGACCTGGCCGGGGGATGCGACTGGAGGCCGGTATCGTGCTGGCGATTGAACCGATGGTCACCCTCGGGGGGCCGCAGGTGCGCGAGCTCGACGATGGCTGGACCGTCGTCACCCTCGACGGGCGGCAGGCCGCACACTGGGAACACACGGTCGCGGTGACCCCGGACGGGCCGTGGGTGCTGACGGCCCTCGACGGTGGTGCCGGCCGGCTCGGCACGCCGGCCCGCTGACGGGTTTGGCGGTTGGACCTTTCCCGGCGTACGATACGAACCGGTCTGTGATCGGCGCTCGTCGTCATGCGCTTTGCGTGGTTCCTCGGGTGTCGTTCGTGGACGAGGTCCAGACCCGCAGCCAAGCTACCGACGGACCACCGACTGAATCAGGGGACATGCCGAAGAAAGACGGGGCCATCGAGATCGAGGGCCGGGTGGTCGAGCCGCTGCCCAACGCGATGTTTCGCGTGGAGTTGCAGAACGGCCACAAGGTGCTGGCTCACATCAGCGGCAAGATGCGCCAGCACTACATCCGGATCCTGCCCGAGGACCGGGTGGTCGTGGAGCTCTCGCCCTACGACCTGACCCGCGGGCGCATCGTCTACCGCTACAAGTAGCCCGCTTCACCATCTCGTCCGGCCACCATGGCCGTACGCCGACCAGGGATCGAGTCCGTGAAGGTCAAGCCGAGCGTCAAGGCGATCTGCGACAAGTGCAAGGTCATCCGTCGCAACGGCCGCGTTATGGTGATCTGCGCGTCCACTGCTCGCCACAAGCAGCGGCAGGGCTAGCAACACCAGCACGCAGTCGGGTTCCACGCACAGCGCGTCCACCCGTACCGCCGAGAGGCGGTGCGGTACCCCCGGTCGGAGGCCGGGGCCCCACCCGGGCTGGGAGGGGGCGGTCGCGTCAGACCTCCGCCGAGTGAAGAGAGACAGCCCATGGCACGCCTTGCCGGCGTCGACCTCCCCCGCGAGAAGCGGCTGGAGATCGCGCTTACGTATATCTATGGCATCGGACGCACCCGAGCCCAGAAGACGCTTGCCGAAACCGGGGTCTCGCCGGACGTGCGCGTCAAGGACCTCGCCGAGGATGACCTCGTCAAGCTCCGGGACTGGATCGACGCAAACTACAAGGTCGAGGGGGACCTGCGCCGCGAGGTGGCGCAGGACATCCACCGCAAGATCGAGATCGGTTGTTATCAGGGGATCCGGCATCGCCGTGGCCTGCCGGTCCACGGACAGCGCACCCACACCAACGCGCGGACCCGCAAGGGCCCGAAAAAGACCGTCGCCGGCAAGAAGAAGCCGAAGAAGTAGTGGGTCACGTGCAGCGACCCACCGACCACCTCAGCCAGGAGAAGTAGATGCCTCCCAAGACCCGCACGGGCGCCGGTGTCAAGAAGGTCCGGCGCAAGGAGAAAAAGAACATCGCCCACGGTCACGCGCACATCAAGAGCACGTTCAACAACACGATCGTGTCGATCTGCGACCCGCAGGGCAACGTCATCAGCTGGGCCTCCGCCGGACACGTCGGCTTCAAGGGCTCACGCAAATCGACGCCGTTCGCCGCGCAGATGGCTGCCGAGAGCGCGGCCCGCAAGGCGCAGGAGCACGGCATGAAGAAGGTCGACGTCTTCGTGAAGGGCCCGGGCTCGGGCCGAGAGACCGCGATCCGCTCGCTGCAGGCCGCCGGCCTCGAGGTGGGTTCGATCAGCGATGTCACCCCGGTGCCGCACAACGGCTGCCGGCCGCCCAAGCGCCGCCGCGTCTGAGACCAGGAGACACCCACATGGCCCGTTACACCGGTGCGGACTGCAAGCGTTGCCGCCGCGAGAAGATGAAGCTGTTCCTCAAGGGCAGCAAGTGCGAGTCGCCCAAGTGCCCGATCGAGATCCGCCCGTACCCCCCGGGTGAGCACGGTCGCGGTCGCACCAAGGACTCCGAGTATCTGCTTCAGATGCGCGAGAAGCAGAAATGCGCGCGCATCTACGGCGTGCTTGAGAAGCAGTTCCGGGGCTATTACGAGGAGGCGAACAAGAAGTCCGGCAAGACCGGCGAGAACCTGCTCGTCATCCTGGAGAGCCGCTTGGACAATGTCGTCTACCGGGCCGGGTTCGCCGGGTCGCGCGACCACGCACGGCAGGCCGTGCGCCACGGTCACGTGCTGGTCAACGGCAAGAAGGTCGACATCCCGTCGTACCGGGTAACTGCGAACGACATCGTCGAGGTACGCCCGAAGAGCCGCGAGTTGACGCCCTACGTCATCGCCCGCGAGACCGCCGGGGACCGCCCGTCGCCGCCGTGGATGGAGGTCATCTCCAGCCAGATGCGGGTGCTCGTGCACGCGCTCCCGGCCAGGCAGGTCATCGACACGCCGGTCCAGGAGCAACTCATCGTCGAGCTGTACAGCAAGTAAGGGGCCGCGGCCGGTGGGTCCGATCCCCGCCGGCTGCTGCCGCACGTCTGTTCCAGCTCGGGACCGCCACCCGAGCATCCCTCACGGCGTCACATGAAGGTCGCCGTGGACCTGTCCCGAAAGGACACTTCGTGCTCATCGCACAGCGCCCGACCCTCACCGAAGAAGTGGTCAGCGAGCACCGCTCGCGGTTCGTGCTCGAGCCGCTCGAGCCAGGCTTCGGCTACACCCTCGGCAACTCGATCCGCCGTACCCTGCTGTCGTCCATCCCCGGAGCCGCCGTCACGAGCATCCGGGTCGACGGCGTCCTGCATGAGTTCACCACCGTGCCGGGCGTCAAGGAGGACGTCACCGACCTCATCCTGAACCTCAAGGAGCTCGTCGTCTCCTCCGAGAGCGACGAGCCGGTCGTCATGTACCTGCGCAAACAAGGCCCCGGTCCGGTGACCGCCGGGGACATCGCGCCGCCAGCAGGCGTCGAGGTGCACAACCCCGATCTGCACATCGCGACGCTCAACGGCAAAGGCCGGCTCGAGGTCGAGCTCACCGTCGAGCGTGGTCGCGGCTATGTCTCCGCCGTCCAGAACAAGCAGGCCGGCCAGGAGATCGGCCGCATCCCGGTCGACAGCATCTACAGCCCGGTGCTCAAGGTCACCTACAAGGTCGAGGCGACCCGCGTCGAGCAGCGCACCGACTTCGACCGGCTCGTGCTGGACGTCGAGACGAAGAACTCGATGACGCCCCGCGACGCCGTCGCCAGCGCCGGCAAGACCCTGGTGGGTCTGTTTGGCCTCGCTCAGGAGCTCAACGAGCAGGCCGAGGGCATCGACATCGGACCGTCTCCAACAGATGCCGCCCTTGCGGCAGACCTCGCCCTGCCGATCGAAGAGATGGACCTCACGGTCCGGTCCTACAACTGCCTCAAGCGCGAGGGCATCCACTCGGTCGGCGAGCTCGTCTCCCGCTCCGAGGCGGACCTGCTCGACATCCGCAACTTCGGCAGCAAGTCGATCGACGAGGTCAAGGTCAAGCTGCACTCGATGGGCCTTGGACTGAAGGACAGCCCTCCCGGGTTCGACCCCAGCCAAGTTGTCGGCTTCGGTGACGACGACACCGACGACGGCGACGACGCCGGGTTCGCTGAGACCGAGCAGCTCTAGCAGCACGACGGTACGACCTCGGTACGCCGACCCCAGCGGGTGCGGCGTACCGAGGCAGCACGGCAGACAGGGATCCCGCACCCCGCGGTATCGCCCCCACGGAAGCAACCGCTTCCCGCCTCTGACAGGAGTACGACATGCCCACGCCTAGCAGGGGTCCCCGCATGGGGGGCAGCCCCGCCCACGAGCGACACATGCTGGCCAACCTCGCGAACCAGCTGTTCACCCACGGCCGGATCACGACGACCGAGGCCAAAGCCAAGCGCCTCCGCCCGTACGCCGAGCACCTCATCACCTTCGCCAAGCGCGGTGAGCTGCACGCCCGCCGCCAGGTCATCAAGCGGCTCGGGACACGCAGCCAGATGGAGACCGGTGGCGACACCGTCATGCACGTGCTGTTCGACCAGATCGGCCCGCGCTACGCCACTCGTCCCGGCGGCTACACCCGGATCGTGAAGCTCGGCCCGCGCAAGGGTGACAACGCCCCTATGGCGATCATCGAGCTCGTCGAGGCCCTCACGGTCTCCCAGCGGGCCGTCGGTGAGGCTGAGCGGGCCCGCGGCACGACATTCGCGGCACGAACCGCCCCGACGGGCGCCACCCGTGAGTCGGCCGAGGAGCTCGCCGCCGAGTCGCCCACCGCCGCCGGTGTCGTCGCTGAGGCGCAGGCTGCTGAGAGCGCCGCCGAAAACGCCCCCGCCGCCGAGGATGTCAACACACCGGACGTCGCCCCCGACGAGGTCGCTCCTGAGGCCGCCTCAGACGTGGCCGACCCGGTCGAGACGGTCCAGCCCGCTGCCGACGAGGCGGCCCAGCCCGCTGCCGACGAGGCGGCCCAGCCCGCTGCCGACGAGCCGGCCGCCGAGGCACCCAAGGGTGACGCCAAGCCCGAGTGACATCGCCTCATCCGTCTGACAGCCCGTCCCCGCAGCGGGGGCGGGCTGTCGTGCGGTCGGTGAACGCAGGGTTCTACGTGCCGTGACGGCCGTGCCGACCCGCGTCCGGCTGGACCTCGCGTACGACGGGACCGCGTTCGCGGGCTGGGCGGTCCAGACCGACCAGCGGACGGTCCAGGGCGAGCTCGAGCGGGCCTTGTCGGTCCTGGCCCGCCGGGACGACCTGCCCCGCGTCATCGTTGCCGGGCGCACCGATGCCGGCGTCCATGCCCGCGGCCAGGTGATCCACGTCGACCTGCCCGAGCCGGTCGCGACCGACCGGTTGCTGCTGCGCCGCCTCAATGGCCTGCTCCCGCCGGACGTGCGGGTGCGGGTCGTCGCGATCGCGCCGCCGGGCTTCGACGCCCGTTTCTCGGCGCTGTCCCGCACCTACTGCTACCGGATCGTGGACAGCCCGCAGGACGTCGACCCGCTGCGCCGCCACGACGTGCTCACCTTCCCGCGCCGGCTGGACGACGGGCTCATGC
>JAYTOZ010000394.1:0-2418 GCA_043747515.1 Frankiales bacterium
CGGCCGTTACGACCGGATCGACGTCGAAGCCGACGGCATCGACCGCGGCGGGGTACGGATCAGCAAGGCCACCACCTCCCTGTACGGCGTACAGGTGCCCCTGTCTGCGGCGTTGCGCCAGTCCGTCACGTCCGTCCCGGTGGAGCGGCTGTCGGCCCGGGCCGTCGTGGCGTTCGTCGACCTGGCCAGTCGCGGGGGTGACCGGTCGCTCACCATCGCGCCGGCCGGCGACCGGTTGCGGGTGACCGGCCGCATCACGGTGCTGGGCAAGACCCTCAGCGCGGCAACGACCTCGACCGTGCGGCTCACCGGCCGGACGCTGATCATCACCGGCAAGACGGTGTCGGTCGAGGGCCAGCAGATCAGCGGGGCGATCGGCGACGCCATCGCCGGCGCGCTCGACCTACGGGTGCCGATCGGCCGGCTGCCGTACGACCTCAGCCTCACCGGCGTCCACGTCGAACCCAGCGGCGTGGTGGTGACCGCGGCCAGCGGGCCGACGGTGCTCGCCACCCGCTGAGGCGGCGCCGGCACTGGGCGCCGGGCCCGATGCCGCCAGCTGCGCATCCCCGCGGGCCCGGTTCCCCCGCGCACGGCCCGCCCCAGCCGCCGCGCCGCCGCCGCACCACGCCGGGAAGGCAGCGGCCCCGGCCGTCGTTCACCTCCACGTGATCGGTTTCCTGGTGCTCGGCGCGGCCCTGTTCGCCACGCTCGTGCTCGGGTTGGCCCATCGCGCGCGCGAGGGCAGGATCCGCCCCGTCGAGCATGACGGCGCCGATCTGCGACCGGAGTTCTCCGCCGAATACGGCGAGCGGGCCACCCTGCTGCAGTTCTCGTCCGCGTTCTGCGCCCCCTGCCGCGCGACGCGGCGCACCCTGGCCGACATCGCCGCCATGGTTGACGGCGTGCGGCACGTCGAGGTCGACGCCGAGGCGCACCTCGAGCTGGTCCGTCGGCTCGGCATCGCCAAGACCCCGACCACGTTGGTGCTCGACGGGCGCGGCCACGAGGTCGTCCGGGCGAGTGGCCAGCCCAGGAAGGCCGACGTCCTGGCCGCCCTCGGCCGGGCGGTCGGCGCGTGAGGCCCAGCCGCAATCGCCGAGCACGCAACCGCCCAGCACGCAACCGCCCAGCACGCGGCGGTCACCGCCCAGCACCCGGCGCAAACCTCATGACCCCTGGCGGTAGGATCGGCCGCATGGTGCTGGTCAAGCGACGCGCGGTGGATCTCTGCCGCACCGCGACCTGCCTGTGTCCGCGCTCCTGACGCCCTGTCCGGAGACCCGAGAGGCACCCCAACCATGATCGACCCGAGAGGGCCGCGCTTCGCCGCGTGGCTGACCACCGTCGTCCTTGCGCTCGTCGTGTTGACCGCCAGCCCGTGGCTGCTCGCCGCGCAGGCGGTCGTGTTCGCCCTGGGGAGCCGCGGCCGCTCGCCGTACATCCTGTTCTGGAAGCGGTTCGTCCGTCGCGGCGCCCCGCGGGAGCTCGAGGACGCTCGCCCGCCGCGGTTCGCCCAGGTCGTCGGGCTGGCCTTTGCGCTCGTCGGGCTGGCCGGCGCGGGCACCCCGCTGCTGCTCATCGCCACCGCGCTGGCGCTGGTCGCGGCGCTGCTCAACGCGGCCTTCGGCATCTGCCTGGGCTGCGAGCTCTATCTGACCTTCAAGAAATCCACCACCAAGGGAGTTCCCGCATGAGCCGCCACGACGTGCTCGTCGATGCCGATTGGGCCGAGGCCCACCTGAACGACCCGAAGATCGTGTTCGTCGAGGTGGATGAGGACGTGTCCGCGTACGACGGCGGCCACCTGTCCGGCGCCGTTCGGATGGACTGGGCCAAGGAGCTGCAGGACCCGGTCGCCCGGGACCTCATCGACAAGGCCGGCTTCGAAAAGCTCCTGTCGGCGAAGGGGATCGGCAACGACGACACCGTTGTGCTCTACGGCGGCAACAACAACTGGTTCGCCGCCTATGCCTACTGGTACTTCAAGCTCTACGGCCACGGTGACGTCAAGCTGCTCGACGGCGGGCGCAAGAAGTGGGAGCTCGACGGTCGCGAGCTCGTCAAGGACGTGACCGAGCGGCCGGCGACCAGCTACACCGCCAAGGACCAGGACCTGACGATCCGGGCGTTCCGTGACGAGGTGGTCGCCGCGATCGGCGCCAAGAACCTCATCGACGTCCGCAGCCCGGACGAGTTCAGCGGCAAGATCATGGCGCCGGCCCACCTGCCGCAGGAGCAGGCGCAGCGCCCCGGGCACATCCCGACCGCGGCCAACGTGCCGTGGAGCAAGGCCGCCAACGACGACGGCACGTTCAAGAGCGACGAGGACCTTCGGGCGCTCTATGCCAGCCTGGACACCGCCAAGGCGACGATCGCCTACTGCCGCATCGGCGAGCGTTCGTCGCACACCTGGTT
>JAYTOZ010000395.1:0-9138 GCA_043747515.1 Frankiales bacterium
CGCCACCAGCTGCCCGACATGCCGCCGGCCGGCTCGACCGAGTCCTCCCCGGACCCGCGCATGAGCGCCTCCTACCCTTACCGGGGTGCTGACCACACCCGTACACGAGGTCCAGACCGCCCGCGGCATCGCACGGCTGCAGGTCGACGGGGACCTGCGCCGCGGGCTGCTGGTGCTCGGCCACGGCGCCGGCGGGGGTGTCGAGGCCATCGATCTGCTCGCCGCCCGGGACGCCGGCCTCGCCGCCGGGTTGAGCGTCGTGCGCGTCGAGCAACCGTGGCGGGTCCGTGGTCGCCGGGTCGCCGAACCGCCGGCGCAACTGGACGCGGCATGGCTGGACGTCGGTGCGTGGCTGCGGACGTCCCGGCCGGCCGGCCGGTTGCTGGTGGTCGGTGGGCGGAGCGCCGGAGCGCGGGTGGCCTGCCGCACGGCCACCGAGTTGGGGGCCACCGCGGTGCTGTGCCTGGCGTTCCCGCTGGCGCCTGCCGGCCGGCCGGAACGCACCCGCGCGCACGAGCTCGCCTTACCCGGCGTACCGCTGCTGGTGGTCCAGGGCAGCCGGGATGCGTTCGGGATACCGGTCGGCGCCGTCGTCGTCGAGGGCGCCGACCACGCCTTCGCGACGCGGCGGGGCGATCCCGCGGCGGCGCCGCAGATCGAGTTGCTGGTGCGGAACTGGTTGCTGCAGCTGCCCTGACGGCCGCCCACCCGGGAAGAAGCACACGCGGCACGGGTGTTGTCCAGGGCGGACGGCATCCCGGCTCGCAGGAGGAACACCCCATGTCCAGCACAGGCTGCCTCGCGCAGTTGGGTCGACCGGCGCGCACCTTGGCGCCGTGGCCCGGTCCGGCGACGATCACCCCGCCCGGCGTACAGTCTGACGCGATGGACGAGACCAGCGAGCAGCGGACGGCGCGCTTCGAGCGTGACGCCCTTCCGTTTCTCGACCAGCTGTACTCCGCTGCGCTGCGGATGACGCGCAATCCGGCGGACGCCGAGGACCTGGTCCAGGAGACGTTCGTCAAGGCCTTCGCTGCCTTCCACCAGTTCCAGGAGGGCACCAACCTCAAGGCCTGGCTGTATCGGATCCTGACCAACACCTTCATCAACAGCTACCGCAAGAAGCAACGCCAGCCGCTGCAGAGCCCCACCGAGCAGATCGAGGACTGGCAGCTCGCGGCCGCCGAGCAGCACACCTCGACCGGTCTGCGCAGCGCCGAGATGGAAGCCCTCGATCACCTGCCGGACTCCGATGTCAAGGACGCCCTGCAGGAGCTGCCCGAGGACTTCCGGATGGCGGTCTACCTGGCCGATGTCGAGGGATTCTCCTACAAGGAGATCGCCGAAATCATGGGCACGCCGATCGGTACGGTGATGAGTCGCCTGCACCGGGGGCGACGCGGCCTGCGCACCAAGCTGGCCGACTACGCGGTCGGTCGCGGGCTCGTCAAGGCCGAGACCGGGACCGCGTCATGAGTTGCGGCGACCCCCACGAGACACCCTGCGCGGAGGTGCTCGACGCCGTCTACCTCTACCTCGATGGGGAGCAGGACACCGAGCACCGCGACGTCGTCCGCCACCACCTCGACGAATGCGGCCCGTGCCTGCGGCAGTACGGCCTGGAGAACGCCGTGAAAGCCCTGGTCGCCCGCTGCTGCGGCAGCGACCCGGTGCCGATCGACCTGCGCGACCGGGTGCTCGTCCGGATCCAGCAGGTCCGGCTGGAGATCGACCACGTGGAGTACCGCGCCGAATAGGCGGCACGTGTGACAGTTCGGGTCGCTGCACCGTCTTCCTCCTGTCCGGGTCCACCGGGCGCCGTCATAGCCCGGGAGGCGCGCCATCGCCGCCACCGGCATGGAGGAGATGTTCCGTGCGCACTGGTCTCTCGTGCTTGGCTATCTCACCCTGCGCGTCCGCGACGGCTCGCTCGCCGAGGAACTCGCCGCCGAGACGTTCTACAAGGCGACCCGGGCGTTTCTCGGCTGGCGGGGCGAGTCCCCGGCGGCCTGGTTGCTGGCCATCGCCCGCAACGTCCTCATCGACGCCGTACGCCGGGACCGGCGTCACCTCCAGCTCGACGAGGTCGTCCTCGACCCGGTCGAGCCGGACGACGACGGCGTCGCCGTGCGGGCCGGTCTCGCCCAGCTCACGGGCGCCGACCGTCGGCTGCTCGTGCTCGTCCACGTGTACGGCTACTCCTGTCCTGAGGTCGCCGCGATGAGCGGCACGACGGCCGGCGCCGTGCGGACCGCGCTCTACCGGGCCCGGCTTGCGGCCCGCGAGGTGTTGGCATGAGCGAGCTGCCGGACCTGCCGGAGCTACGGATGTTCGAGCCGGGGGCCACCCGCGGGGCCGTCGTACGAGGGCTGCTGCGCACGGCGATGCTGGCGGCCGCACTGCTCGTCGCAGCCAAGCTGCTGGGCTACCTCGTCGGCTACGTCAACCTCTCGCTGCACGGCGGCTCTCCCAGGCTTGACCGAGTCGGCACCACAGCGTTCGACGTCGGTCACCCGGACCTCGCCCGCCCCAACGGCGAGAGCCGCAACACCGGTTCGGGGTGGCTGCACACCACCGAGACGGTCCAGCGGTCCTTCGCTGACGGCGTGGGCATCACCTTTCGGGTCCGAATGGATCTGCTAGGGCGCATCACGGTGCAGGGCCCGCAGCCGACCGCTCTCGACCAGGCGCTGCTCGGTGGGCGGGCCCGGCCGGCGCAGGTAAAGGCGTTCGTCGCGACCCTGCCGGCGAGCGCGTTGACCGATGTGGTGGTTGATCTGGTTCGCCCGCTGCCGGCCGAGGCTGTCATCGGGCTGCAGGACCGGCTCGGGCTGTTCACCAGCGCCCGGAGCGGCCTCGAGCTGCCTGCCGTCTTCTACGACGACCCGTTCGCCGGAGCGCGGCGGGTGCTGCGCGTCACGGGCAGCTCGTTCTACGGCGGCAGTGGGCCCGACCGGCCGGTGTCTTGGCGCGGCTCCGACGCCGACGGTTTCCACCGTTGGACGGCCTCGTTGCGGAGCTCCGACGACGGCGACCTGGCGCGGCTGGGGTTGCCCTCCAGCGCCGCGCTGCGCCGCCTCGGCGACCACCCGCGGGCGCACGGCCTGCTGATCAGCGACCTCACCGTCGCCCAGCTCGGCGCCCTGCTGCGCGACCCGGCGGTACGCACCCTCACACCCGTCTCGGTGCGCTTCACCATTCTCGACAGGGACCGGTCATGACCCGTCGCTCGGTGCTCGGCCTGGTCGACCTGCCGCCCCGGCGCGACCCGCTGCTTGGTCTGCTGCTCGTGGAACAGGTGCTCGTCCAGCGCGTGGCCCGCATCGAGGGCGACACCACCCGGATGGTTGGCGCGGTCACCACCCACAGCAACAGCCAGCCGTGGCTTATTCAGCTTCGTGAGCGGGTGTTGCTCGGCCTGCTCACCGCGGCGGTCCTGTGGCTGCTGCCGGCCCTGGTCAGGCGCAGCCGACGCGCGTACCGCGGCAAACCCACCTGGCACGGCGTGCTCTGGGACAGGCCCTGGCAGCGCGACCTGGTGTGGTGGCTGTTCGCCGGTGCCGGCCTGCTCGTGCTGGGCGGGTTGATCGGAGCGACATCGAGCACCAGTTCCGGCTCCGGCGGCCCGGGCCTGCCCGACACGACGATCGAGACGGTCGTCGGAAGCTACGCGATGGTGCTGCCGGCGCTGCTGCGAGTTGTCCCACTCCTTGCCCTCCTCGCGCTCGCGCTCTGGATCTTCCGGCTCATCTTCCGGCTGCTCGGCGGCGAGCGCCCCTGGCGGCGCGCGTCAGGGCCGTGACTCGGACGTGCCCCGATAGCCTGGCCGGATGACGTGGCTGGTGACAGGTGGGGCGGGCTACATCGGAGCGCACGTGGTGCGCGAGATGGTCCGGGACGGCCAGCAGGTGGTGGCGCTCGACGACCTGTCGACGGGCACGGCCGACCGGGTGCAGGGCGCCGAGCTGATCGAGGGCAGTGTCCTTGACCGTGGGTTGCTCCGGCGGGTCCTGCGCGAGCACGAGGTCACCGGGGTCGTGCACATCGCCGCCAAGAAGCAGGTCGGGGAGTCGGTCGCCGACCCGTTGAAGTACTACCGGGAGAACGTCGAGGGCCTGATCGCCCTGGTCGAATCGTGCCAGGCCAAGGGTGTCGACCGCTTCGTCTTCTCCTCGAGCGCCGCGACCTACGGCCTGCCCGATGTCGAGCTCGTCGACGAGGACACCCCCGGCGTGCCCCTCAGCCCGTACGGCGAGAGCAAGCTGGTCGGGGAGTGGCTGCTGCGCGACTGCGCGGTCGCCTACGGCCTGCGGGTGATGGCCTTGCGTTACTTCAACGTGGCCGGGGCGGCGACCCCCGAGCTGGGTGACCCGGGGGTGTTCAACCTGGTGCCGCTGGTCTTCCAGGCGTTACAGGACGGCCGGCGGCCACGGGTGAACGGCGCGGACTACCCAACGCCGGACGGCACCTGCGTGCGGGACTACGTCCACGTGACCGACATCGCCGCTGCCCACCTCGCGGCCGCACGGGCGCTGGACGGCGGCGCGCCCGGCGCGACGTACAACATCGGGCGCGGCGAGGGCAGCAGCGTGCTGGAGGTCCTGCACGTCATCGGCTCGGTGACCGGCCGCGACGTGACCCACGACGTCGGACCGCGACGGACCGGTGACCCGGCGCGGGTGGTGGCAGCCGTCGACCGGATCCGCGACGGGCTCGGCTTCCAGGCCGAGCACGACCTGGTGTCGATGGTCGAGAGCGCCTGGGCTGGCTGGCAATTGCGGCACTAGCTGCCGCGCCCGGGACACGTGGAACTCCGGCCCTCGTCCCCGTTTGCAGTGATCAACAGGACATCGCTGCGCGACTCACCGGGCGTGTCCCGCAGCGATGTCCTGATGATCACCTGGTGGGCCTGGATGCGGGCGGACGATTTGAGGTCGACGCAGCTACCGCGGCCCGCTCAGGCGTTGGGGCGCTTGCCGTGGTTCGCGCCGTTCTTCTTGCGTCCGCGCCGCTTGCGGCCCCGCTTCGCCATGATGGTTCCTCCCTGGAGACGTCGGCGACCAGCGTGCCACACGGCAGGCCGGGCGCCCATGCCGACGACGACGAGCTGGCCGAGGCCGGCCGCGACGAGCACGTCACCGGGGCTCACCACCTGCGGCCGGAGGGGGAGCGGCACCGCGATGACGTCGCCGCCGGCCGGTAGCCGGGTCCGCCCGTCGGCCAGCTCATGGCGCGGGTCGCGGCCGCTCGCGATGTCCTGTGTCGACACCCCGGCGCGCTCTGCCGCTGCCCGCGACACCGGCATCGAGCCGTTCACCCCGACGACGACGGCGTTGCCGAGCAGTCCGAGCGCAAGCAGGCCGGTCCCGCGAATTCCACGGTTGCGGGTCAGGAACACCCCCACCAGCAGCACCGACACCGCCAGACCCACCGGGTACGCCGCACCGCCCAGCAACGCGCCGGCCAGCTGCGCCACGAACGCCGCGACCACCAGCCTGGCGCCCTGCAGCGGCAGGCGGCCCAACCGGTCCAGCCGGCCGCCGAAGGCCCAGCCCAGACCGAGGGCGGCCAGCAGGACGACGGTGACGAGCAGCACCCGGCTAGTGTCGCGGGCCGCTGGAGTTGACGGGATTGGGGCCGACGTGAGCGATCTTGCCGTGAGCCGGGACGGGGCGGTCCTGCGACTGCGGATCGACCGCGAGGCCAAGCGCAACGCCCTCAACGGCGAGGTGCTGCGCGGGATCCTGACGGCGCTGACCGGCGTCGGGGACGCGCGCGTCGTCGTGCTCACCAGCGCCGGCGAGAAGGTGTTCTGCGCAGGCGCGGACCTGGTCCAGATGGCCCCGGACGCAACCGGTCTCGAGGTGCACGAGGGGCGCGGGCTCTTGCGCGAGGTCGTGCTGGCGATGCGGGCCTGCCCGGCGCCGGTCGTCGTCGGGGTGCAGGGGCTGTGCCTCGCAGGCGGGGTGGGCCTGATCCTCGGCTGTGACCTGGTGGTGGCCGCCGACACCGCGGCCTTCGGCTTGCCCGAGGTCGACCTCGGCCTGTGGCCGTTCATGGTCAGTGCCCTGCTCGGCCGGCACGTGAGCCCCAAGCGGGCGATGGAGATGATGCTCAGCGGCCGCCGCGTCCCGGCCACCGAGGCCCTCGAGATGGGTCTGCTCTCGCGGGTGGTGCCGGCCGCCTCGCTCGCCGAGGAGCTGGCCGCGCTGGTTCGTGCCCTCGCCGCCAAACCACCGGTCGCGGTGCGACTCGGCAAGGCGGCCTTCACTGCGGCGCTCGAGTGCTCGCTGCCGGCCGGGCTTGTTGCCATGCAGGCCCAGCTGTCGCTGCTGAACACGACCGAGGACGCCGCCGAGGGGGTCCGCGCCTTCCTGGACAAGCGCCCGCCGGAGTGGACCGGCCGCTGAGCCCGCGGGCCGTCGTACGCTCGCACGCATGACCGACGACACCACGTCCGGGACCGCCAGCCACGACCCGGAGCGGCCCGCCGCGCTGCTCGAGTTGATGACCACCGGCTGGGCCGAGCGGGTCGAGGTGCTGCCGGCGGCGGACGCCGGCTCGACCTACCGCGCGGCCCGTCGGCAGGCACTCGCCGAGCGCTTCCCGGGGGAGTGGCTCGTGCTGCCGACCGGCAACTTCAAGGTGCGGGCCAACGACACGGAGTACCGCTTCCGGCCCTCGACCGAGTTCGCATACCTCACCGGCGCGCACCAACCCGACGCAGTGCTCGTGATCGACCCACAGGGCGAGGCGATCCTCTACCAGGCGCCGTCGATGGACCGGTCCACGCCGGCGTTCTTCACCGACCGGACCTACGGCGAGCTGTGGGTCGGTCCGCGCCCGACGCTGGCTGCCACCAGCGCCCGGCTGGGCCTGTCGGCCCGGCCACTCGAGGAGCTCGACAAGCTGGCCGGGACCGCCGCGCGGGTGGTTCGCGGGCACGACGCCCGGGTCGAGGGGCTGTTCCACACGACTGACGCGGGCGATGAAGGGCTCGCGAGCTTCCTGGCTGAGCTACGGCTCGTCAAGGACGCCCACGAGATCGCGCAGCTCCAGGACGCCGTCGATGCGACCGTCCGCGGGTTCGAGGACGTCGTGCGCGCGCTGCCGCAGGCCAGGGCCACCAGCGAACGCTGGGCCGAGGGCGTCTTCGGCCTACGGGCTCGGGTCGAAGGCAACGACGTCGGCTACGGCAGCATCTGCGCCGCCGGCGCACACGCCTGCACGCTGCACTGGACCGACAACGACGGGCCGGTCCAGGACGGCGAGTTGCTGCTGCTCGACATGGGGGTGGAGAACCGCGAGCTCTACACCGCCGACGTCACCCGAACCCTGCCGGTCAGTGGCACGTTCACCCCCCGCCAGCGGGAGGTCTACCAGCTCGTGTACGACGCACAGGAGGCGGCCTTCGCGGTCTGCCGGCCTGGCGCGGACTTCCTCGACCCGCACCGGGCGGCGATGCGGGTGATCGCCTTCGGTCTGCAACGGATGGGGATCTTGGCCGACGCCGAGGCGACGCTCGCCGAGGACGACCGGCGCTACGCCAGGTGGACCCTGCACGGCGTCAGTCACATGCTCGGCCTGGACGTGCACGACTGCGCGCGGGCCCGCGAAGAGGTCTATCGCAAGGGGCCGCTGCTGCCGGGGCACGTGCTGACGCTCGAACCGGGGGTGTACTTCCAGCCCGACGACCTGCTCGTGCCGGCCGATCTGCGCGGTATCGGCGTACGGATCGAGGACGACGTGCTCGTCACCGGGGACGGTTGCATCAACCTGTCCGCCGCCCTGCCCCGAGACCCGGACGCGGTGGAGGCCTGGATGGCCGCCCTGCGGTAAAGACGGGGGCTCGACGCGCCGAAGCAGACGGCGTGACGACCTCGATCGAGCCTTTCCTACGAGCACTGGTGGAGTGCGGGGGTTCCGACCTGCACTGCAAGGTCGGCTCGCCGCCGCGTGTCCGGATCGACGGGCGGCTGCGCAAGCTGCAGACCCGCGACCTGACCGCCACCGACACCGAGGCGATGGTCACCGAGGTCCTGCGCGAGGATCTCGTCGAGGAGTTCCACCGCAGCAACGAAGCCGACTTCGCCTATTCGCTGGCCGGTGTCGGGCGGTTCCGGGTGAACGCGTTCCGGTCGCGGGGTTCGGCCGGGCTCGTCTTCCGCCGGGTCAGTGTCGGTGCGATCCCGTTGACCGAGCTCGGCCTGCCGCCGGTGCTGGCGTCGCTCGCTATGGAACCGCGCGGCCTGGTGCTCGTCACCGGTCCTACCGGGTCGGGGAAGACGACGACGCTCGCCGGGATGATCGACCACATCAACGCCAGCAAGGAGGTGCATGTCGTCACGATCGAGGACCCGATCGAGGTCCTGCACTTCGACAAGATGGCAATGATCAACCAGCGTGAAGTCAGGGTCGACACCGAGGACTTCGTCACCGCCATGCGGGCCGCCATGCGACAGGACCCCGATGTCATCCTGATCGGTGAGATGCGGGACCACGAAACCGTCAAGGCCGCGCTTGCCGCCGCCGAGACCGGCCACTTCGTCATGTCCACGCTGCACACGACCGACGCGGCCGAGACGATCAACCGCATCATCGACTTCTTCCCGCCGCACGAGCAGAAGCAGGTACGCCTGGCGCTCGCCGGCTCGCTGCGCGGCATCATCTGCCAGCGGCTGGTGCCCCGCGCCGACGGCGAGGGTCGCTGCGTGGTCATGGAGATCGCGGTCAACACCGGCCGCATCGCCGATGCGATCGCCGACCCCGACAAGACCTCCACGATCAGCCAGCTCATCGCCGAGGGCACCTACTACGGCATGCAGACCTTCGACCAGCACCTGGTGTCGTTCATCCGCGACGGCGTCATCACGCTGGAGGCCGCCATGGCCGCGAGCACCAGCCCGCACGACCTCACCGTTGAGCTGCGCCGGCTGGGTCTGGTGGCCTAGCGCGAGAGCTGCCCGTGCTCGCTGCAGCGGGCGGTCCAGCCGGTCGGCAGCACCTGCACGACCATCCGTCGGCGGCAGTGCGCGCAGTAGCGCGGCGGGTCCAGCGTCGCCGCCCGCCGGCACCCCTCGTGCCCCTCGCCGGTGAGCGCCTGTCCGCACTGACCGCACCAGGCGGCCAGCGGCAGGG
>JAYTOZ010000396.1:0-8719 GCA_043747515.1 Frankiales bacterium
AAGCTGCGGTACTGCGACCGGAATTCAGCGGCCACGTCTGCGTGCTCTTCCAGGATCCCGGCGGTGAGCAGCAGCATGTCGTCAAAATCCGCGACGCCCTGGGCCTGCTTGAGGTCGCGATAGCCGGCGTAGACCTGGGCCACCACCGCCCCGTCGTACGGCGGGGTGCGGCCGGCGGCGACCGCGGCGAGGGGGTAGTCGTCGGGGCTGACCAGGGTGCAGGTTGCCCACTCCAGCTCGCTGAGCAGGTCGCGCAACTCGCTGGTGCCTGGGCGCAACCGGGCCCGCGCCGCGGCATTGCCGACCAGGCCGAACTTGTTGGTGAGCAGGGTCGGTGGCGGACCACCGACGGCCTTGGGCCAGAAGTAGCCGAGCTGGCGCATCGCCGCCGCGTGGAAGGTCCGCGCCTGGACCCCGCCGGCCCCGAGTTGGCGGAGCCGGGTGCGCATCTCCCCCGCTGCCCGCGCGGTGAAGGTCACCGCCAACAGGGCACTCGGTGCGACCGCGCCGGACTGCACGGCGTACGCCGCACGATGGGTGATCGTGCGGGTCTTGCCGGTGCCGGCGCCGGCCAGGATGCAGACCGGACCGCTGACCGCCCTCGCCGCCTCGCGCTGCTCGGGGTCGAGGGCATTGAGCAGCTGATCCGGGGTCACCGGGTCAGTCTCCCAGGTCGGGCGCCCGGGAAGTCCCGGGACACGTTGGCTGTTGACGCCGGCGACACCCACCCCCAGGAGGAGCGCGCAGTGGCCGAACAGATGACGATTTACAGCACCTCGTGGTGCGGCTACTGCCACCGGCTGATGAAGCAGCTCGACCGTGAAGGCGTCGGCTACGACACGGTCGACATCGAGCACGACGCGCAGGCGGCCGACTACGTCATGGCTGTCAACGGAGGCAACCAGACGGTGCCAACGGTGGTGTTCCCGGACGGCACGGCGCTGACCAACCCCAGCCTGGCACAGGTCAAGGACAAGCTGGCCAGCTGATCACGCAGGTGCGGGGTGTGACTTCCGCGGCAGAGTGGGCGATGCTTGCTCGCCCATGTTCGGCGTCGCCCCTGCCCCTGGAGAATCTCGTGCTCACCTACGATCTGAGCCACCCCGCGATCGAGGCGGTCCTGTCCACCGCAGCGACGCTGCTCGGGATGGAGGTCGTCTTCCTGGGCAGACTCAGTGCGGACACATTCACCTTCGAGAAGGTTCACACCACCAACGAGTGGCCGGGATTGTCCGAGGGACAGGTCGCCGACCGGACCGATTCGTTCTGCCACCGCCTGCTCGCCGGCGCCCCCTCGACGACATCTGACGCGGCCAGCGACCCGGCGTACGCCGATGTGCCAGTCCGGACCGAGCTCGGCATCACCTCCTACGTCGGGGTGCCTGTCCGCGATGCCGCCGGCGAGGTCGTGGCAACGCTGTGCGGCATCGACCGAAACAATGTGGTGGTGGCCGAAGAGACCATCGCGGTGCTCCGCAAGCTCGCCCAGGTCATCGCCACACATCTCGGGCCGCTGACGCGCGAGGGGATCGTCATCCGGCGCAGCCCCGGCGGCGGCTGGGAGGTCGGCGGCGAGCCCACCGGTGACCTCACCAGCGCGATGGTGCTGGCTGATCTGCTGGCCGACGAGCTCACCCCCGGTGGCCGACCGGCCAAGACCGACCAGGCCCTCGACGAGGTCGGGCAGCTACGCCTGTCGGTGAAGCAGCTCGAGCACGCGCTCGCCGCCCGGGTGGTCGTCGAGCAGGCCATCGGTGTGCTGACCGAACGTCAGAGCAGCTCGTCCCGCGAGGCGTTCGAGCGGCTGCGCAAGGTCGCCCGGTCCCGCGGGCGCAAGGTGCACGACCTGGCCAGGGAGGTGGTGGCGTCCGCGTCCGACCACGCCGTCCCGCTGCCGCCCGACCTGGCCGGGCGGCGCTGACCGGGCCGGCCCTGCTCCCGCAGACACCGGCGACGCTCGCCGCCGGTCTCGTCGATCGGCTGGCCGAGCTGCCTGGCGTGCCACGGGTACTGCTGGACGGCGTCGGCGGGCACGAGCTGGCCGACGACGTCGTGGGCGGGTTGACGGCCGCGGGCCGCACCCCGGTCCGGATCTGCGCCCGGGACTTCTGGCGGCCGGCCGGTGAGCGCCTGCAGCACGGACGCGAGGACGCCGAGGCATACCGTGACAGCTGGCTGGACGCCGGGGCGCTGCGCCGGGAGGTCCTGGATGCCGACGGCACCGTCCTGACGGCGCTCTGGGACGTCGACCGGGACCGTTCGGCGCGCCGGTCCCGCCGTCCTGTCCCCCCGCGCGCGGTGCTGCTCGTCGACGGGATGTTCCTGCTCGGGTTGGGGTTGCCGGCCGAGCTCGTCGTGCACGTGACGCTGTCAGCCGCGGCCCTGCTCCGTCGGGGGGTCTTGGCCTGGCAGCTGCCGGCGTTCGCGTCGTACGACGAACTGGCACAGCCCCGGCTGGCGTGTGACGTCCTGGTGCGGGCCGAAGACCCGCTGCGGCCGGCCGTGCGATGGCCGTGAGCCGTCAGGTCTCGTCCAGCCAGTCGGTGATGAGCCGGTAGGCGATCGAAACCGGACCGGGCAGCACCGCGTCACTGCCCCGCAGCTCGTCCCTGGTGAACCAGCGGGCGTCCTGGAGCTCACCGTCCTTGGCGTGCGGGACCGCATCGGCGTCGCAGACCGCCCAGAAGCCGAGCATCAGGCTCGCCGGGAACGGCCACGGCTGGCTGCTGCGATAGACGATCTCGCGGGCCGCGATGCCGGTCTCCTCCTCGACCTCGCGGACCACGGCCATCTCGGCACTCTCGCCGGGCTCGACGAAGCCGGCGAGCGTGCTGTAGCGACCGGCTGGCCAGATCGCCTGGCGACCGAGCACGCAGCGGTCGGCCCCGTCGGTGACGAGCATGATGACCGCCGGGTCGGTGCGCGGGAAGTGGTCCGAGCCGTCCTCGACGCACCGTCGTACGGCGCCACCGCGGGTGCACTCGGTCGGCGCCCCGCAGCGCGGGCAGCGCACATGCGTGGCATGCCAGTTGGTCAGGCCCACGGCGTGCACCAGCAGGCCCGCGTCGCGGTCGCCGAGCAGCGCGCCGACGTCGCGAAGATGCTGCGGCCTGGCCCCCAGGCGCCGCGGCAGCGCGCCGCTCACCGCGAAGTAGGGCACGCCGTCCTCGCTGCCGAGGTAGAGGCGGTCACCGGCCGGCGCCTCATCCGACCCGACGAGCACGAGATCGGTGCCGTCCACCAACGCCCGGTTGTCGTCGACCACGAGCACCCGGGCAACCGACCACAGCCGGGTGAGCGCGGCGTCGTCGTCGCGGGTAGCGGCGTCGCGGTCGACCGTCGCCCGCGACAGCGCGGGGACGATCAAGGCGTCTCGAGCTCGACCAGAGCCCGCAGCGGCCCGGCCACGACATCGACGTCGCCGACCAGCACCGGGGTGAGCTGCGCGGGGGCGAGCCAGCGCTCGCAGGCGGCGAGGACATCGGCGACGGTGACCCCGGCCAGGGCCTTGGGCTGGTCCCGGAGCCACTCGACGCCGAGCCCGGCGCCGGCCAACTGGCTCAGGGTGCTGGCCAGCCCGGCCTGCGACGAGGTGCCCAGCGCCATCGAGCCGATGGCGTAGCGGCGGGCCTGATCGAGCTCGTTCTGCCCGACCGCGACCGTGGCCATCCGGCCCAGCTCATAGAGCGTCTCGAGCAGCGCCGGCGCGGTGACCCCGGTGGCCACGTCGGCCCCGGCGACGAAGCGCGAGCCGGCCGGTGGGTGCTCGACACCCGAGTGGGGGCTGTAGGTGTAGCCCTTGTCCTCGCGGATGTTGGACACCCAGCGGGAGCTGAAGTAGCCACCGAACACCAGATTGGCGAGGGTGAACGCCGCGTAGTCCGGGGCCGTCCGCGACGGCGCGTCTCCCCCGAAACGCATCGTCGTCTGCACCGCGCCGGGTCGGTCGAGCAGCATCGCCCGCCGGCCGTGCTGCGCCGGCAGAGCCGGGGTGGGCGCGGACGACGAAGATGCCGTCCAAGCCGAGAGTGCCTGCTGGACAAGCCCTGTGGTCCGCGCAGGGGTGAGGTCACCGACGACGGTGAGGATGCTGCCGGCAGGAACCACCCGGCCTGCGTGCAGGCTGCGCAGGTGCTTCGGCCGGACCGCCTCGACACTGTCGGCACTCGGCAGGTCGCGACCGTAAGGGTGGTCGCCGTACATCCGCGCAAGCAGCGCCTCGCGGGCCACCACACCGGCTTGGCTGCGGTGGATCGCCAGCTCCTGGACCAGCCGGTCGCGCTCGCCCTCGACCTCGGACTTCGGGTACGCCGCACCGGTCAGCACCTCGGCGAGCAGCTCGAGCAGACCTGGCAGGCCGCTGGTCAGGACCGACCCGCCGAGGTTCAGCCGATCGGCATCGGTGCTGGCCGACAACTGGCCGCCGAGCGCCTGCAGGTCGACAGCCAGCTGCGAGGCGGTCCGCCGGTCGGTGCCGGCCAGCAAGGTGTCGCCGAGCAGCTCGGCCCGCGCGATGTGACCGTCGCCAGCTTTCCCGGCCGGGCCGGCGAACGGGATCCGCAGGCGGAGCTCGGCCAGCGGCACCCCGGGACGGCGTACGGCAAGCACGCGCAGGCCGTTGTCGAGCACGGTGTCGACGACGGTGGGGACCTTTGCCCGGCGCGGCGTGCCCAGCGAAGGGATGGGACGGGGGCCGGTCACGACGACACCCTGCCGGTGGGGCGCAGCTCGAGCACCGCACGGTTGTCGCGGCCCAAGGTCGCGGCGGCGGCCTGCACCGACTCGGACGTGACGGCCGCCAGCAGCGCGGGCAACTCGTTGATGAGCTCGGCGCGGCCGCGCTGCTGCTCGAGCACCGCCATGGTGGTGACCCGGCCAAGGACCGGATCGATGTCGCGCAGGTACCGCGCGGTCATCCGGGCGACCGTGCGGTCCAGCTCGCCGGCGACGAGCCCGTCGGTCGCGAGCCGCTCCAGCTCCTCGTCGATGGTGGCGACAACCCGGTCGACCGGCACCTCCGGTGCGTGGTGCACCTCGAGCAGCAGTGGAGTGGGGTCGCGGGCATCGAGCGGATCGCCCATGACGCCGAGATACCCGCCGACGCTGGTGGCGATGCGGTCGCGCAGCAGCAGCCGGTCGTTGAGCCGCGCAGCGTCGCCGTCGGTCAGTACCTCGGCAAGCACCACGTGCGGCAGATAGCGCTCGAGATCAGCTGGATCCGGTGTGCGCCAGGCCATCGCAACCGCCGGAGCGGGTGCCAACGCGTCTTGGACGACGCCGCGTCGCTCGCTCGTCAGCGGTGGCTCGGTGAACGCCGGGGGGGCGGCCACCATGCGGCCGGCGATGTCACCGAAGTGCTGCTCAACCCAGCTCATCACCTGCGGCACGTCGACGTCACCGGCCACGACCAGCACGGCGTTGCCAGGCGCGTAGTAGCGGTCGAAGAACGACTGCGCATCGCCGAGCGACGCGGCCTCCAGGTCGACGAAGGAGCCGTATCCGTCGTGGGCGTTGGCGAAGGAGTCGAACAGCACCGGGGGCATCGAGATCCAGGGAAAGCCGCCGTAGGGCCGGTTCTGGACGTTGACCCGAATCTCGTTCTGAACGACGGCAACCTGGTTGTCGAGGTTGTCCTGCGTCAGCGCGATCGAGCGCATTCGGTCTGCCTCGAGAAACAGCGCGAGCTCGGTGGCGTTGCTCGGCAGGACCTCGTAGTAGTTGGTGTAGTCGACGTGCGTCGAGCCATTCAACGTGCCGCCGGCGCCCTGCACGTGGGTGAAGTGCTCGGTCTTTCCAAGGCTCGCTGAGCCCTGGAACATCAGGTGCTCGAACAGGTGCGCAAAGCCAGTGCGGCCGGCCGGCTCGCTACGCATTCCGACGTCGTAATACACCCCCACGGCCACCACCGGGCTGGTGTGATCGGGGCTCACCACAACCCGCAAACCGTTGTCGAGACGGACGCGCTCGACGGCGTACGACGGGTGGGCGAGCTTGCTCCGGTCGGCGCGGGGACGTGGCGGCACGCCCCGACGGTAGTACGGCGCCCGGCTCAGCGGCCGGGCGGCGGCGGCGTGGTGCAGAACTCGTTGCCCTCGGGGTCCTGCACGCCGACCCACCGGTGGCCGGGCTGGCTGTCGAAGCGGACGAAGCCCGCACCGGTGCCACGCAGCCGCTCGACCTGCTCGTCGAGATCGCCGTCGAGCTGCACGTCGAGGTGCACCCGGTTCTTCGCCGACTTGGGCTCGCTGAAAGTACAACCGCGGGCCGCGGCCGGCATGACCCAGGCCGTCGGGAACAAGACCCTGCACCGCACCACGGTTCGCACCGTCCACCAATGCCGGGACTCGACACGCAAGCTCGGGCGAACCACGGCGCACGCTGAGCCGTGCGCATGCCGGTGTGGCCCAGTGGGTGCTGGGCCGGGGGGGCGGGGTCAGCTGGGTGGTCCGGCGCCCCTTCCGGCGGCCTGCCCGGCTCCGGTTTCGGTGAGGGGGTTGTCGGCGGGGTCGTCGAGCCAGCCGGCTGCGGTCATGGTCCGGTTGTGGGTGCAGCTGAGCCAGCGCTGTTGGTCGTGGAGTTGGTGGTGGTGGCTGTGGCAGAGCAGGACGAGGTTCCACAACCATGGAACATGATGCCGTTGAGGCCGTGCAAGTTCAGGCGCCTGGTCTGCGGAGGCCACGTCTTCGGCGGTCGCGTGTTCGATTGCCTCTTCGGTCCAGGGGCCGACTGTCGCGTGACGACGGGACGGCTCGCCATTGGATCTCGTCCAACCGTCATGACACGACTCATCTCGGCAGTCGCGGCGGTGGTTGCCGTGGGTCTGCTCAGTGCCTGTGCTGGCCCTGGGACACGCATCGTGGACTGCGCCCCAAACTTTCACAATGTTGCCGGCCCGGACAGCGACTGCGCGCCCAACACCTCAAGCAGCCCGTCAACGTCGAGTCGGTAGCCCAGTGGACGGAGGTTTGGCAGGTCTTGCCGGAGTCACTGTCGAACGGCGAGCAAGCGCGTGTCACTCCGTGTCATGATCCCGGCCATGAGCGTGCACTTCAGCCCGCGGTCCCAGGAAGCGGCCTTTGCGCGGGCGTTCTTGTGAGAACCCTTCAGCGACTCAGTCGTGACCTGCCGCGTCACGGCCAGATGGCTGCCGGCCGAGCTCGAGGCGGTCCGGTCCTATGCCTGGTGACAGCACGACGGACGGGGGCGTCCTGTGCCGCTTGAGGTAGGTCTGTGGCGGGTGGATGGCGACAAGCCCGTGAAGGTCACCCCGAGCGGTGTGCCGTTGGAGTCGCAACTAGAAGCCATGATCGAAGCTGACCCAACCATCTTGGGTACGCCCCTGCTTCTCGTTGGTCGCCAGGTCCCGACCGACTTTGGCAAGTTCATCGATCTTCTCGCCGTCGATGACGAAGGCGCGCTGCACATCCTCGAGCTCAAGCGCGACCGCACCCCGCGAGAGGTCGTCGCCCAAGTGCTGGACTACGGCTCCTGGATCCAGGGGCTCACCGACAGCGATGTCCGGGAACTTTACGGGCTCTACAAGCCCGGCGAAGCCCTGGAGCAAGCTTGGAGCGGCACCTTCGGCGGGAACCCGCCCGACGAGCTGAACAGCACGCATCTTCTCACTGTCGTCGCCAGCGACGTCGATCCAGCGACCGAACGGATCATCGGATACCTCGCTGGGATGGATGTTCCTATCAACGTCGTGTTCTTTCGGTACTTCAACGACCAGGGCCGCTCGTACCTGGCGCGGACCTGGCTGTTGGATGAGCGCCGTACCCGGTCCAGCGCGAAGGCCATGACGAAGAAGGGTCCCGGCGAGATCTGGAACGAGCAGGACTGGTATGTCAGCTTCGGCGAGGAGAGCGGAAGACGGAATTGGGAGGATGCTCGGGAGTACGGCTTCACCTCAGCTGGCGGTGGCGACTGGTTCAGTAAGACGCTCAAAAAGCTCCCCGTCGGCGCTCGGGTGTTCGCTTGTATACCCAAGACCGGCTATGTCGGCGTCGGCACCGTGACCGGGCCAGCGCAACCCGTTGACACCGCGGTGCTTGATGTGAATGGGCAGGCCGTCCCGATGGCCTCTCTGAAGCTCAAGGGCAGCTACAGCCACTCACCGCTGCCCGATGGCGAGGACGTCCGCGAATATGTCGTCCCCGTGGCCTGGGAACGGACCCGAAGCCGTTCCGACGCCATTTGGGTAAAAGGCATGTTTGCTAATCAGAACAGCGCCTGCAAACTTAGAAACCAGTTCACGTTGCAGCAGCTTGCCGCCGCTTTCGGTCTAGATAATTGATAGCCACACAGTGGTTGGGAGCCGGCCAGAGTAAGGGCGGAAGCGCCTCTAGGGTCATCCTTTTGCGCATGCTCCCGTCAAGCCCAGGGCCGGACATGGGGGCGTCGTCGGATTCTCGGGTGCAGACTCAAACGAGAATAGATCTTCGGCAACCTTGAGCGAGTTGAGCACAGCTGCTGACAAGTATCGCTGGCTGACGGGGCAAGCTCTCCGCGTGGCGAATCACCTCCAGCGCCGCCGCTGACGCCACCCCTGACAGTGTGGTGCCATGCGTATGCCCGAGCCCGTCAAGCGGTACGTGGACGTGCAGCTACCGGCCCTGCTGGCGCGCTTGGACAAGGCGGTCCTGTGCCTGCAGGCCTGCGCCTTCGGTGTCCCGAGCGAGTAGCGCAACCGGGGGGTCCGCGTCCTTCTGGCGGCCCG
>JAYTOZ010000397.1:0-1710 GCA_043747515.1 Frankiales bacterium
CCGACGCCCAGCACCACTGACCCGGCCCGGTCAGGACGGTTGCCGCGGCTCCTTGGCTGCCGGCAGTAGCGGTGCGCTCGCGAGGACGTCGAGGAAGCCCGCGGCCCACCGGTTGACGTCATGGGTGCGGACCCGTTTCCGCAGCGACCGCATCCGCCGCCGGGCCTCCCGCGGGGTGACCGCGATGGCCCGCAGGATCGCCTCCTTCGTCCCTTCGATGTCGTGTGGATTGACCAGAAAGGCACTGCCGAACTCGTCGGCCGCACCGGTGAACTCGCTGAGCACCAGCGCGCCGGTCTCATCGTGCCGGCAGGCGACGTACTCCTTGGCGACGAGGTTCATGCCGTCCCGCAGCGAGGTGACCAGCATGACGTCGGCGGCGAGGTAGAGCGCGACCATCTCCTCGCGCGGGTAGGCGTGATGGAGGTAGTGCACCGCGGGTTTGCCCAGCATCGCGTGCTGGCCGTTGATCCGCCCGACGGTGCCCTCGACCTCTTCCCGAAGGGCGCGGTACTGCTCCACCCGCTCACGACTGGGGCTCGCCACCTGCACCAGCACGGTCTGCGGCGGCCCAAGCCGCCCCTCGTCGAGCAGCTCCCCGTAGGCGCTGAGCCGGTGCCTGATGCCCTTGGTGTAGTCGAGCCGGTCGACACCGAGCAGCACCGTCTCGGGATCGGCCAGATCAGCCCGGATGGCTTTTGCCCGCGCCTGGACGTCGGCCCGATGGGCCAGCTCGCCATAACCCTCGTAGTCGATCGAGATCGGGAACGTCCCGACCCGGACGGGCCGTCCCTCGGCAACGGCGTGCCCGGCCGGGACCGACTTCGTCGACGGCTCGCTGTCGTAGACCAGGGCCCCCCTGGTCTGCCGACCGGCCGCCCGCCGGCAGGCCCGCAGGAAGTTCGTCGCGTCGGCTCGCCGCTGGAAGCCGATCAGGTCGGCGCCGAGGAGCCCCTCGACGATCTGCCGACGCCACGGCAGCTGCGCGAACAACTCATAGCCCGGAAACGGGATGTGGCTGAAAAACCCGATCCGCAGATCCGG
This sequence comes from Frankiales bacterium, assembly GCA_043747515.1. Taxonomy (GTDB): domain Bacteria; phylum Actinomycetota; class Actinomycetes; order Mycobacteriales; family SCTD01; genus JAYSQK01. Next base: position 1,045 of record JAYTOZ010000397.1, read on the forward strand.
CCGCTGCCGACGCAGCATTGCCGGCACCAGCTGCAGCTGATAGTCGTGCACCCAGACCGTGGCGCGCGGCCCCGCCTGCTGGGCGGAAACGGCTGCGAACCGCTCGTTGACCGTGACATAGGCCTCCCACCAGTGCCGCTGGAACTGCGGGGAAGCGATGACGTCGTGGTAGAGCGGCCACAACGTGGCGTTGCTGAAGCCCTCGTAGACGTCCTCGATCTCAGCCGCCGACAGCGGTACCGGGACCAGCGCCATCCCGTCGCTGTCGAACGGCTCCGACGACCCACCGGCCGACCCCGACCAACCGACCCAGACCCCGTCGGCGCCCTGCATCACCGGCCCGAGCGCGCTGACCAGGCCCCCTGGACTGGTCCGCCAGGCCACCGAACCGCCGGGGAGGTCGACCCGGTCCACCGGCAGCCGGTTGGCGACGACCACCAGGTTGTGGCCCTTGGCGGTTGCCTGTGCGGCGCTCATCTCATCGGCGGCGTCGGCTTCGACGCCGACACCCGCTCGGCTCCGTCATGTTCTGCCTAAGCTACCCACGCGGCAGGCGATGACCCACGCCGACCCCGGACCGGCCTCAGCCGAAGGCCGCCTGGACGTCGTCGGAGGCCGATGACTGCCCGGTCGCCGGCGCCTGCGCCGGGTCCGCCTGGGCGACCG
>JAYTOZ010000398.1:0-1594 GCA_043747515.1 Frankiales bacterium
GCCACCCGGACGGCGTGGCCGAGCAGACCCAGGGCCGGCAGCACGTCCGACGAGGGGGTCAGCGCGTTGGTGAGCAGCAGCAGGGTGGGCATCTGGGCAACCTCCGGGTCGGCTTGACAGCCGTGGGAGAGGCGCCGTTGCCTCCGCGTGACAGGGGCAGGTTAGCGGACCCGGGCACAATGGTCGCGTGGACCAGCCCCTGCCCCGGCGTACGACGACGGTCCGCTACTGGGCTGCGGCGAAGGCCGCGGCTGGTACGGCGCAGGAGCAGGTCTCGGCCGGGACGCTTGCCGACGCCCTCGAACAGGTGCGCGGGCGACACGACCCGAGACTTGCCGAGGTGCTGCTGCGCTGCTCGTACGTCGTGGACGGCGATCCCGTCGGCGCCCGTGACCACGCCGCGGTGGCGTTGACCCCGGGCGGCCTGGTGGACTGTCTCCCGCCTTTCGCGGGCGGCTAGACCCCGCTGCGGGTGGGGACCTCTGGCACGATGCGCCGGTGACGGGCGGGCAGGGGCAAATGCAGCGCGTCCCGCGCCGGCCGCTGCTCGCCCAGGGCGCCGTCAGCGCGAGCGTCGCGGGCCTGCTCGTCCTGGCTGGGTTGGCCGGCCCCGGCATGCTGCTCGGCGCCGTCGCCGTCGTGCAGGTGCTGCTGCTGTTGGGATTCTTGGCGCTCGCCGTGGCGCCCGCCGCCGGAGGGATCTTCGTGCTGGCGCTCGGGGCGACCGTCGCGGCCGACGTCGTCGTCGTGCAGCAGGACGGCCGGGTCGGTGGGCTCGCGGGGGTCGTCGCGCTGTCGCTGGTCGCCGGCTTGTTGCACCAGCTCTCCCGCCGGCACCGCGCCCAGGTGACCGAGTCGCTCGCAGACACCATGCTCGCCGTCGTCCTCGCCTGCTGCGCAGCTTGCCTCGTCGCCACCCGCCACGTCGACGGTGGCGGCCGTGCGCTCACGGTCGCACTGGCCGGCGGCGGGGCGGCGCTGCTCGCGGGACGGATCGGTGACGCCCTGCTCCGGCGTACGGCATTGGTCGCCGGCGCCACCCGCGGCTGGCTCGGGCTGCTGCTCTCCCTCGGCGTGGGGACAGCGACCGCCGCCGCGGCGGGTGGCGACCGGGTCACCGGCTGGCCCGCCGCACTGCTGGGCTTGGCCGCGGCGACGGTCGTCGCGTGCGCCGACGTCGCGGTCGACCTGGCGGCGGTGAGCCTGCGACCCGGGTCGCCCGACGCCCGCCGGGTCGCTGCCCTGCGACCGGTCGCGTTGCTGTTGCCGCTGGCGGTCCTCGGCCCGGTCACGCTGGTCGCCACGCGATTGGTCCTGGCTTGAGGAAGTTGCTGGTCGGCCTCACGGTGGTGCTGGTCCTGGTGCTGGCCGCCGACCGGATCGGGGCCTACGCCGCCGGCACCGTGATCGGCGGCAAGCTGCGCAGCAGCGCCGGCCTGCAGCGGGTGCCGAGCGTGCACATCACCGGCTTCCCGTTCCTCAGCCAGGCCATCGACGGCCGTTACGACCGGATCGACGTCGAAGCCGACGGCATCGACCGCGGCGGGGTACGGATCAGCAAGGCCACCACCTCCCTGTACGGCGTACAGGTGCC
>JAYTOZ010000399.1:0-1686 GCA_043747515.1 Frankiales bacterium
GACGGCCTGAGACACCTGTTCGGGTTGCCGGGCGCCCGCAACGCGCTGTGCGGGATGGCCGCCGCGCAGGAACAATCGGAGCCGGCAGCCCCGGACGCCCGAGCAACATGTCAGCGGTGCCTGTCGGCGCCGCCGATTGAGCGGCACTGACCCGCCGCGGCATGCCGGACCCCGTTCCGCCGGCAGGATTGCTGAGCTCACCAGTCTCCGCCGCCGCCATCTCCGCCACCGAAGTCTGCGTCGCCCCCCGGTCATATCCGTCTGTCCGGGACGTGCTGACGGCCGCCCCCAAAGCAAGGGACCGGCCGTCGTTGCGTGAGGATCAGGCGATGATCTGGCTGATCCTGGTGTCCCAGACCGCCGTCTGTGAAGTGCGATGCCGCACGCGACGGGTGACGGTGCAGCAAGGTCGTGGCATTGCCCCGCATGTGCCAGGGAGGCCCTGTGTTCGACGAGTTCCTGTTGTCAGTGACCGACGACAAGTCCGATGTGGTGAGCCCGACAGGCTTGCCGCAGTGAGGCCTCAAGGAGCGAGAGCACCTGCAAGGACGCTGGCACACCCGTAGCTCCTCGGCTCAGGGGTAGCTGTAGTCACGAGCGAGTTCGACAAGTGGAAGTCTGCAACCGGCGAGGCCCTCGGCGACCGGCTCGACGTCCTGGGCCTTGGCCCTGACGGGCGGCTCGTGGTCGTCGAGCTCAAGCGGGACCTGACGCCACCCACCGTTCACCTGCAAGCGGTCAACTGCGCCGCGATGGATGCGCTTGTAGCCTCGGGACGGGGCCGAGCCATGGGTTGCCTGGCACGGGACGGCGGCACTGCGCCTGGACCTCGAGTCCGTCGAGGCGGCGCTCGAGACCAAGTGGTTGCTGATCCCTGAGCTCATCAAGTCGCCGCCGCTCGTACTGGTGGCGTCCAGCTTCCCGAGAGCGTCACTGCCTCGGTGGTCGGGCTGAACGCACAGGGGTGTCGATGGACTTGATCCGGGTTCGTCCCTACCAGCTCTCCGATGTGCAGGTGGCCACGCGCCTTACCCGGATCTTCCCGGTGCCAAGCGTGGAGGAGTTCACCATCGGGCGCCGTACTGGCTCGGCGTCAACAACGAAGGTGGACGAAGATCCAGGCGCTCCTTGGGACCTGGCCGCGCTGCAGCTTCTGGCGGAGCGGGGGAACGATGCGACCCTGACGATGCTGGACCTGTGCGCCGCGGAGGAGGCAGAGCCGTGAGCGTGCACGACGTGGCGGAGCAGGCGACCATCACCTACGAGCAGGTGCGTGAGCACCTCGCCGGTCTGACGACGCGACTGAAGAACCCCAAGTACGGCTTCGCTCAATCCACCTGGCCGGTGGGCACCGAGCGACTGCCCGGTGGCGTCGCGTCCTATCGGCTTCCAGCTGACCTCGTGCCGTTGTGGCGACACGGGCGGGGGTCTACCGGACTCTCAAAACCCCTCCCAGCCGGCAGGTCCTGAGACGACCGAGCGAACACGAGTTCTGGACAACAGTCCCCGACGTGGCCCTGCCACTTGGTGCCTATCCAACAATCCCTCGCTACTGAGAGAGCGAATGGCTCGTCGTCATGCAATGGTGACGAATCGAGGGCGTGGCCGGTCAGAGTTGCTGACAGCTGTCGCCTCTCGGCTGCTGACTACGCCCGGCGACGGCCAACCAGTGGGCTGACGCCGGGG
>JAYTOZ010000400.1:0-16941 GCA_043747515.1 Frankiales bacterium
GAGGACACCGACCAACTCCTCCGGGTCGCCCTCCCCTCCGGTCGGGTCACCGGCACCGTTCAGGTCCTGCGGCAACCGCACGACGTGGCGGTGACCGACAACGGCACCCTCTACGTCGCAGACGAGCTCGGCGGGGCGGTCTCGGTCGTCCGCGACGGCGCGGTGCTGCGGACCTTCCGCGGGTTGGTCCAGCCAGGAGGTGCGGCCGGCACCGGCCGCACCGGCGGGGTGGTCGACGTCCGCGGGCGGCTGCTGCACGTCTACCGGGACGGGCGGGAGGTCGCAGCGCTGCCGGCCGGCGCTGGGCCCACCCATGCGCTCGCCCTCACCCAAGGTGTCCTGCTGGTCACTGACACCACCGGGGGCGCCCTGTTGCGCTACGACGTGTCGGGCACGCCCCGCATGCTCGACCGCACCACACTGCCTGGCAGGCCGTACGGGACGGCGTACGACCCGGTCCGTCGGCTGGTCTACATCACCGCGACGGTGCGGAACCTGCTGGTGCAGTACCGCTTGACCGCCACGGGTCTGGTCGAGCTGCGGACCTGGCCCACGGTTCGCGACGCCTACTCGGTGACGGTGGTGCCCAGGACCGGCCGGGTCATCGTGGCCGGCGAGTTCGAGAGCGAGTTGCAGCTGATCGATCCCTGACGCCGGCGGGCAAGAGCGCAGGTAATGACGAGGATGGTCGCAGCGAAATAGGCCAGCGCCGGGTAGGCCCGGTTGCCGTGCAGGACAAAGGCGAAATAGACGGTCCAGTTCGCGACGACCACGCCGAGCCACTCCGGCCGTTGCGCGAGCGCGGCGCAGGCGATGAGAAGACTGCAGTACCAGGCGTTGCCGGGTGTGACGACCAAGAACGCCACACCGATGACGGTCGCTGCCCGACGGGCCAGTTCGACGATGTCACCGTCTTCGATCGATCGTGCGAGCGACCACCCGACGAGGATCAAAAGGCCGAGCGCAACCAGGACGACCGACACCTGGCCCGGGACGCCGACGGCGGCGAGCACCGCGAAGCGATCCCCCGAACCGTAACCATTCTCGGCGAGGTAGCCGGGCAGGTAGCCGAGCACCTTGGCGCCGACCGCGGCCACGTGCGGGGCGTAGAGGACGGCGCAGGTCGCCGCCCCGGAGCCGACGAAGACGAGCGTCCGGCGGGACACGACCCCGAGCCGGGGCAGGGCCATCACGCCGAGCGCCGCGGGATAGAGCTTGACCAGCGTCGCGACAGCCACGAGCGCACCGGCGAGGGCGGCGGTCCTGAGGCGGAGCTCGCGACGAGCCAGGACGGCCAGCGCGACCATGCCCACAAGTGCGCCCAGCACGTCGATGTGCGCGTCCATGGCCGCCTCGACACCGGCCAGCGGGCTGGCGGCGTAGAGCAGGGCCCACCACGGCGATCGGCCCGCCTTGCGCAGCAGCGCCACGAGCAACCCCGTCAGGGCCAGGCTGTACGCCGCGGTCGGCAGCTGGGCACGCAGCTCGCGGGACGATCCTGGAGTTAGTGCATTGCCTGCCCGCAGGGCGATCTGGGCCGCCGGTGGGTAGATCGTGCGGACCCCGGCCCGGTTGATGCTGGCGCAGCCGGGCCGCTTGTGGAAGCCGGCGAACGGGTTGGCCCGGGCGTGCCTCGGCAGGTCCGCGCGCAGGGTGGTGCAGCCGGCGGCGTCCGGCCACAGGAACGGTGCGCGCAGGCCGATGAGCTGGGGGGCGTTCGGAGGCAGGGCGTAGGGGTCGATGCCGGCGGCAGCGACCTCGGCATCCCACAGATAGCGGTAGAGGTCGTCGGACAGCTGCGGTCCGCTCGTCAGGGCGACGCCGAGCAGGGCGGCGGCGACGCCGAGCACGGCGTTGCTGCTCTGCAGGCGGCTGCGGACCAGGCACCCACTCGCCAGCGCCGCCATTGCGGTCCACAGCACCAGCACGCCGTAGAGCGGCCACCGGCCGACGATGATGCCGCGGCTGCGTCCGACGAGCAGCACGCAGGCCAGGCAGCCGGCCAGGGCCACCGCACCGAGCAGGCCACTCGCGCGCTGCCGTCCCACCTGTCGCATCACCCGCGGACGATCCCATGGCGCGGCCCGGCCCGACGTACCCTGGGGACTCCAGCAGCGTGAGGAGACCGGTGTCCGACAGCCCCGCCGTCACGGAGGCTGCCCGTCGCCGGACGTTCGCGGTCATCAGCCATCCGGACGCCGGCAAGTCCACCCTGACCGAGGCGCTCGCGTTGCACGCGCGGGTCATCACCGAGGCCGGCGCCATCCACGGCAAGGCCGGTCGCAAGAGCACCGTGTCGGACTGGATGGACATCGAGAAGGCCCGCGGCATCTCGATCAGTTCGGCCGCCCTGCAGTTCACCTACGGCGGCACGGTCATCAACCTCGTCGACACCCCCGGTCACGCGGACTTCTCCGAGGACACCTATCGGGTGCTGGCTGCGGTCGACAGCGCGGTCATGCTCGTCGACGCCGCCAAAGGGATGGAGACGCAGACCCTGAAGTTGTTCGAGGTCTGCCGGCACCGGGGCATCCCCGTCATCACCGTCATCAACAAGTGGGACCGACCGGGCCTCGACGCGCTCGCCCTGATGGATCAGGTGCACGCCAAGACCGGGTTGCAACCGACCCCGCTGACCTGGCCGGTCGGCTACGCGGGGGACTTCCGCGGTGTCCTCGACCGCAGGACCGGCGAGTTCGTCCAGTTCACCCGGACTGCTGGTGGAGCGACGATTGCCGCCGAGCAGATCGTCTCGGCTGCGGACGCCTCCGCCACGCAGGGAGAGCATTGGACGACCGCGCTCGAGGAGAGCGAGTTGCTCGAGGCCGACGGTGCCATCCACGACCAGGCAGCGTTTCTCGCCCACCGCACGACGCCGGTCATCTTCGGCAGCGCCGTGCTCAACTTCGGGGTTCGCCAGCTCCTCGACCTGTTGCTCGAGATCGCCCCGGCACCAGGACCCCGCGAAGACGAGAGTGGCAAGGCGCGCGAGCTCGACACGCCCTTCAGCGGCTTCGTGTTCAAGGTGCAGGCCGGCATGGACGCGAGCCACCGGGATCGCCTGGCCTACGTTCGCGTCTGCTCCGGCGTCTTCGAGCGGGGCACCGTGGTGACCCATGCCGCGACCGGGAAGCCGTTCGCGACGAAGTACGCCCAGCAGGTCTTCGGTCGGGATCGCTCGACGGTCGACCTCGCCTATCCGGGCGACGTCGTCGGCTTGGTCAACGCCTCCAGCCTGCGGGTCGGGGATTCATTGTTCGTCGACGAGCACGTGGCCTATCCGCCGATCCCGTCCTTTGCGCCGGAGCACTTCTGTGTCGCCCGCTCCGACGACTCGGGCCGATACAAGCAATTCCGGCGGGGGATCGAGCAACTCGAGCAGGAGGGCGTCGTGCAGGTCCTGCGGTCCGATCTGCGTGGCGACCAGGCGCCGGTGCTCGCCGCCGTCGGGCCGATGCAGTTCGAGGTGGCCCAGCACCGGATGGCCGGTGAGATGGGTGCGCCGGTCACGCTCGACCGGTTGGGCTACTCCCTGGCCCGGCGTACGACGAGGGAGTGGGTCGGCGACCTCGACCGGCAGAGTGGTGTCGAGGTGCTGCAGCGCGGCGACGGTGAATGGCTGGCGTTGTTTGCCGACGCCTGGCGGCTCGGGCGCACCCAACGCGACTTCCCGGACGCCGTCCTCGAACCCTTGGTTGCCACCGCCGATACGATGTAGCCGGCAACGTTCCAGGGCGCTGCGGGTCTGTCCTGGCGCGCCGACCCGACTGGCCGGCCTCACCCGAGGTGGAACGCCATGAAGCGTTGGATCGCCGTATCGGCGGCTGGTCTGGTCGGCAGCACGTTGCGGCGGGGCGGCTACCGGCGGCGTTGGCGGATGTATCGGGCTGACGCCCAGCTGGCCCAACCCAGGCCGGTGCCGGCAGCTGCCCCGGCGGCCAGCAGCGCCACCGACAGCGCCGGTCGGGCCCCGCTCACCGCGCCCCGCATGGGAACCACTGCCCGCGGCGAGGACGACTGCGCGAGCAGCGTGTCGAGCAGACCCTCGGGCGGAGCCGGAGCCGGGGCGGCGAGCACGGCGAGCGTCTCCTGGAGCGACCGTTGCGCGGAGAACTCTGCCTGGCAGGCCGCGCATCTGCGCAGGTGCAGGCCGACGAGCTTGCGCCGGATCCTCGGCAGCGATCGGTCGACGTATGCCGGTAGCTGGGCCCGGACTTCACTGCAGACCCGCTCCATCAGCCCACCAGCCCCCTCAGTCGGACGTGTGCCCGGTGCAGGCGCACCTTGACAGCTCCCTCGCTGATGCCGAGCAGCGAGGCGGTCTGTCTGGTCGACAGGCCTTCGATATCGCGCAACAGCACCACTTCCCTGGCGTCGTCGGCCAGTTCGTCCATCGCCACCTTGGCTCGCCGGGCCAGGTCGCTGCCGACCGCGCGCTCCTCCGGGGACGCGTCCGGCGACTGCACGTCGTCGAAGTCGGCGTCGAGCGTGCCGGCGCTCTGGCCACGGGCCCGGACGTCGCCGCGGCGGCGTAACGCGGTGAGGCAGGCGTTGGTCGTCACGCGGTGCAGCCAGGTGCCGAAGGTGGCGTCGCCACGGAACGCGAGCACCGAACGCACCACCCGCAGGTAGACCTCCTGGGTGGTGTCCGCAGCATCGGCAGGATCACCAAGCAGCCGGCGGCACATTGCGTAGACGTCGGCGTAGCTCGCTGAGATGAGGGCGTCCATCGCTCCGGCCTCGCCGCGCTGCACGGCGCGCACCAGGGCTGGGTCGACATCCACGTCCCTCATCCTGCAGCCTGTCACCGAAAGCAACCCGGCGGGTCCAATGCAGTGAGCGGGACAGGTCGTCCTGCCGCCTCACCAGTGCAGTGGTCGGCACGTACGCCTTCGTCGTCTTCCTTGGCCTCGCCCTCGGCCTCACAATCGTCATGCAGGTCCTCGACGAGCTGGTGCCGGCCGCGCTGACCCGCCCGCCGGCATCGCCGCCGGGTTCGCCTGGGCGCTCGACCATTGGGTTTGCAGCGCGTTCGGTCAGACCCTGCGTGCGTCCTGGATGGACCCGGTCGCGACCGGCTTGGTCCTGGTCGGTGGCGGCAAGTCCGGTCGATCGTGGGTGCACGCGCTCGGCCACCGCGCCGGCGGAGGTCGCGCCGGTCACCCGGGACGCGCCGCCTGAACCCGATCGGCATGGCCGGTCCGCCCTGATGGCCTGGCCATCCGTGCGCCGCGGTCGTGCCCCGTCGTACGGTCAGGGGGTGGACATCGACCTGGACGAGATCACCCGCCGCCGCCAGCAGATCGGCCGGGACCATCTGCATCGGGACAGGCCCCCGAGCTCAGCCAGGGGCCTGCACCACACCGCCCTGGTGAGCGGTGATGTCGAGCGGACGGTCCGTTTCTACCAGGATGTGCTGGGTTTCCCGCTGACCGAGGTGATGGAGAACCGTGACTACGCCGGGTCGACGCACTTCTTCTTCGACATCGGCAACGGCAACGCGCTGGCCTTCTTCGACTTTCCCGGCCTCGACGTTGGGCCGTATGCCGAGGTGCTGGGCGGCCTGCACCACATCGCCATCTCGATCGAGCGTCCCCAGTGGGAGGCGGCCTGGGCGCGACTCACCGACGCGGGCGTCGAGGTCACCGAAGAGGGCGGCGTCTCGCTGTACTTCCGCGACCCGGACGGCGCCCGGCTGGAGTTGCTCGCCGAACCGCTCGGCCAGATGTACGGCGAGCGCGTCGTCTAGTGCTTGTGGTCCGGCGACCCTGAGTGCTCGATGGCGTGCGGGTCGTCGGTGAAGCGCTTGCGGGAGATGACGACCTCCGCCTCGGCCGCGACGCGCCCGACCCACTCGGCGCCCTCGACGCTCTTGCCAGGCTCGAGATCCTTGTAGACCTCGAAGAAGTGCTGGATCTCCAGCCGGTCGAACTCCGGCACGTGGAAGATGTCCTGCAGGTGCGACTGTCGAGGGTCGGCGACCGGGACGCAGAGCAGCTTCTCGTCGGGGCCGGCCTCGTCGGTCATCCGGAACATCCCGATCGTGCGGCAGCGGATCAGGCAACCGGGGAAGGTCGGCTCGTCGAGCAGCACCAGCGCGTCGAGCGGGTCGCCGTCGCCGCCGAGGGTGTTCTCGACGAAGCCGTAGTCCGACGGGTATCGGGTGCTCGTGAACAGCATCCGGTCCAGCCGGATCCGGCCCGACGTGTGATCCACCTCGTACTTGTTGCGCTGCCCCTTCGGGATCTCGATCGTGACGTCGAACTCCACGGGTGCTCACTCTCATGCTCGGGGCGGGTCCAATAGTGTCCCGTACGACGGAAGACCGGCGGCGGACAGGGCGGGCGTGCGAGGCGGACGCGGCGGGTGGTCCCTGTTGGCGGCCACGCTGGCCGTAGTCGTCGTCGGGCTCGCCGCGGTCGATCTGCAGGGCGGCGAAACGCCCCCGGCTCCTACCGCCCGGGCGACTCCGACGCTGAGGCCCGCGCTGCGCCCGGTCCTCGCACCGCTGTCTGGCAACGCCCCCGCGCCGACTGCGGCCGGTCTGCGGGGGGCGCTGGCGACGGTCCTGCGCGATCCGGCCCTCGGTTCGCAGCTCGCGGTCTCGGTCGTCGACGCGGCCACCGGCGCGGCCCTGCTCGAGTCGCGGGCCGCGACAGGGGTGGTGCCTGCCTCGACCGCAAAGATCATCACAGCGCTGGCGGCCCTCACCGTCCTGCCGCACGACCGGCGGCTGACGACCCGGGTGTTGGCCGGACCGGCGCCCGGCGACGTCGTCCTCGTCGGTGCGGGAGATCCGACACTGGCTGGGGCGTACGCCGTCGGTGGCTACCCGAAGGTGGCCCGGCTGGTCGACCTCGCGACCGCCGTACGCCGGGCCAGGGCCACCGCCGCCGTCACCCGGGTGCTGGTCGACGACACCCTCTACGCCGGCCCGCAGCTCGGCCCCGGCTGGAAGTCGACCTACGTCACCGGTGGGGATGTGGCGCCGGTCAGCGCCCTCGAGGTCGACGGTGGCCGAGCGGGTCCGGGCGACCACGTGCCGCGGGTCGCGGACCCGGCCCTCGACGCCGGCCGGCAACTGGCCCGGCTGCTCGGTGGCCGGGCCACGGTCGAACGGGGCCGGCCCCCCCGAGGCGCCGCGCAGCTCGCCGCCGTCGCCGGGCCCACCGTCGCGCAACTGGTCGAGCTTGCGCTCAATCGCAGCGACAACGATCTGGCCGAGGCCCTCGGCCGCCAGATCGCCTTGGCCAACGGCCAGCCGGCAAGCTTCGGCGGCGAGACGACCGCGATCCGGGTCGCCCTTGCAACGCTCAAGGTGCCTGCGGACGAGGTCCGCCTGCTCGACGCCAGCGGCCTGTCCCCGCAGGATCGCATCGCGCCCGCTGCCCTGTCCCGGCTGCTGGCAACAGTCAGCACCGACCCCCGCTACGGCGCGCTGCTGTCCGGCCTGCCGGTGGCCGGCTTCGACGGCACGCTGGCCAAGCGCTACCGCCGTGGCTCGGCCGCCGCAGCTGCCGGCGACGTGCGGGCCAAGACCGGCACGCTCGACGGGGTGAGCGCACTGGCCGGAGTGATCCGGACGCGCGAGGGCCGGCTGCTGGCGTTCGACCTGGCTGCGGTCGGGGTGCCCTTCGCCGCCACCCTGCAGTCGCAGGCCGCCCTCGACCGGGTGGCCGCCGTCCTTGCTTCGTGCGGCTGCCGGTAACGAACGGGCTTAACCTCAGGCCATGGCGAGCCCCATCGACTACGACCTGGCAGTGCGCACCGCGGCCCGGCTCGCGCCCGCCGGGCCCCGGCTCGACTGGTCCGAGGCGGCCGACGTCGTCGCCCAGCTGCGCGAGCTCACCGTCGAGGCCGAGGAGCACGTCCGGGCGGTGACCGGCCTGATCGGCCAGCCCGGTCCGGCCACGGTCGTCGACCGGCCGGGGTGGGCCAGCGCCAACGTCGACGGCTTCAAGGTCGTGCTGGCCCCGCTGGCGGCGAAGATGGCCCAGGGGGCGGTCGCGGGGGCGGTGACCTCGCGGCTGACCGGTGTCCAGATGGGCACCGTGCTGTCGTGGCTGTCCAGCAAGGTGCTCGGGCAGTACGAAGCCTTCCAGCCCGCCGGCCAGGCCGGCCGGCTCATCCTCGTTGCGCCCAACATCGTCGAGACCGAGCGGCGCCTCGGCGTCGACCCGCGCGACTTCCGGCTGTGGGTCGCCCTGCACGAGGTGACCCATCGCACCCAGTTCACCGCTGTCCCGTGGCTGCACGACCATGTCCGTGACGAGGTGCAGGCGCTGCTCAGCGCGGCCTCGCTCGACGACCCGGCCGCGCTGGCCGAGCGCCTGCGCGGCCTGGTGACCCACCGGCCGCGCGGCGGCTCGCTGCTCGAGCTGCTCCAGACGCCGGAGCAGAAGGTCGTGATGGACCGCGTGACGGCCTTCATGAGCCTGCTCGAGGGGCACGCCGAGCACGTCATGGACGGCGTCGGGCCGACCGTCGTCCCGTCGGTGCAGCACATCCGCGACCGCTTCGACGCCAAACGGCGGGACCGCGGCGGCCCTGTCGAACGGGTGATGCGCAAGCTGCTGGGGCTGGACCTCAAGGCCCTGCAGTACGCCGAGGGCTCGCGGTTCGTGCGGGCCGCCGTTGACGCGGTCGGCATGCCGGGCTTCAACCGAGTCTGGGAGTCGCCGGCGACCCTGCCGACCTTGGCCGAGATCCGCGAGCCACTGGCCTGGGTGCGGCGCGTCCACGGCGGGACCGCAGCGGTGTCCGGCACCGCGTGACCGGTCCGCCGGAGGCGACGGCCGCGGTCCGGCTCGGCGTACGACGGGCCCTGCGCGACCTGGCCGACGGTGAGCTCGTCCTGGCGGCCGTCAGTGGCGGCGCCGACTCGCTCGCCCTCGCCGCGGCGCTCGCCTTCGAGCGGCCGGGCTCGGGGGCGCTCGTCGTCGATCACGGCCGGCAGCCGGGCAGTGCGCAGGTGGCGGCCCGGGCCGCCGACCAGTGCCGGTCCCTCGGCCTCACGACCGAACGCCTCACGACCGAACGCCGCACGACCGAACGCCCTCACCAGCAGGAGGTCGCGGGCGGGCCGGAGGCAGCTGCCCGGACGCTGCGCTACCGGTTGCTGGGCGAGGCCGCCGTTCGGCTCGGTGCCACTGCGGTGCTGCTCGGCCACACCCTCGACGATCAGGCCGAGACGGTGCTGCTGGGCCTGGCCCGGGGCGCCGGAACGCGGTCGCTGGCCGGGATGGCGGCCGGTCGCGGGCGGTGGCGGCGACCGCTGCTCGGCGTGACCCGCGGCCAGACCCGGGCTACCTGCGCCGAGGCGAAACTCGAGCCGTGGGACGACCCGCACAACACCGACCCGTCGTACGCCAGGGTGCGGGTCCGCGGTCAGGCGCTGCCGGCACTCGAACTCGCCCTCGGCCCGGGGATTGCCCAGGCCCTGGCGCGGACCGCGAGGCAAGCCCGGGAGGACGCCGATGCGCTCGACGCCCTCACCCCCGACACCGACGACGTGGCGGTGCTCGCCGCGCTGCCCCCGGCGCTGCTGGCCAGGGCGGTCAAGCGGTGGGCCGAGCACGCCTGCGATGGGGCGGTGACCGCGGCGCACGTCGACGCCCTGCGCGCCCTCGTCGAGGCCTGGCGGGGGCAGGGGCCGGTGGCCCTGCCCGGCGGCGTCCAGGTCGGCCGGGAGGGCGGCCGGCTCCGACGGCTACCGTGCGGCCGGTGACTCCAGACGTGCGGCCGGTGCCCCCAGAGGTGCCGTGGGAGATCGAGAAGGTCCTCATCTCCGAGCACAAGATCCGCGCCAAGGTCGCCGAGCTCGCCGCCGAGATCGACGCCGACTATCTCGGCCGCGAGGTGCTGCTGGTCGGGGTGCTCAAGGGTGCCGTCATGATCATGGCTGACCTGGCGAGGGCCTTGCAGACGCCGGTGTCGATGGAGTTCATGGCGGTGAGCTCCTACGGCAGCAGCACCTCCAGCAGCGGCGTCGTACGCATCCTCAAAGACCTCGACCGTGAGATCGAAGGCAAGCACGTGCTCGTCGTCGAGGACGTCATCGACTCCGGGCTCACGCTGTCGTGGTTGCTGCGCAACATGCGCTCCCGCGGACCGGCATCGGTCGAGGTGTGCGCGCTGCTGCGCAAACCCGATGCCGCCAAGGTCGACGTCCCGGTGAAGTACGTCGGCTTCGACATCCCGGCGGAGTTCGTCGTCGGCTACGGGCTCGACTACGCGGAGCGCTACCGCGATCTGCCGTTCGTCGGATTGCTGCGACCGGAGATCTACGCAGGCTGACCGCCGGGCCGGCTGAGCGCGCGCTGAGAGGGCCGGCGCGCGGTGGCGGAACACCGCGATCCGGGGCACCGTTGACACCGTTGGCGGCGCCGGACCCCGGTGTACCGTCGTGCTCTCACAGTCGTCAGGAGGGACGGGGCGCGCAGCCCCGCTTCGATGAACCTCAAGCGATACACCCGTGGACCTGTCCTCTACATCGTGCTCGGCCTGATCCTGGTCCTGGCGGTGACCAACGGGTTGCGCGGCAACGGTGGCTACAAGACCTCCGACACGGCCACGGTCCTGGCGGCCATCGTCGATGGCGACGTCAAGAGCTCCGCGACCGACAATCAGCTGCTCGACAAAGAGCAACTGGTCAAGGTGGTCCTGAAGGACGGCCGCAAGCTGCAGGCCAACTTCCTGGCCGATCAGGGTCGTGACTTTGGCCTGGCCTTCGGCAAGGCCGGGGTGAAATACGACGTCGGGGTCAGTCACGAAAATGTGTTTGTGTCGCTGCTGCTGTCGTTCCTGCCGTTCCTGGTCATTCTGGGTCTGCTGTTCTTCTTCATGAACCAGATGCAGGGCGGCGGCTCGAAGGTCATGCAGTTCGGCAAGTCCAAGGCAAAGCTCGTGACCAAGGACACCCCGAAGACGACGTTCGCTGATGTCGCCGGGGCCGACGAGGCGATCGAGGAGTTGCACGAGATCAAGGAGTTCCTGGAGACGCCGGCGAAGTTCCAGGCGATCGGGGCCAAGATCCCCAAGGGCGTGCTCCTCTACGGCCCCCCCGGCACCGGCAAGACGCTGCTTGCACGGGCGGTCGCGGGCGAAGCGGGGGTGCCGTTCTATGCGATCTCCGGGTCGGACTTCGTCGAGATGTTTGTTGGCGTCGGGGCAAGCCGGGTGCGTGACCTGTTCGAGCAGGCCAAGGCCAACGCCCCGTCGATCATCTTCATCGACGAGATCGACGCCGTCGGTCGGCACCGGGGAGCCGGCATGGGCGGCGGCCACGACGAGCGGGAGCAGACCCTCAACCAGATGCTGGTCGAGATGGACGGCTTCGATGTCAAGGGCGGCGTCATCATGATTGCCGCCACCAACCGGCCGGACATCCTGGACCCGGCGCTGCTCCGACCGGGCCGTTTTGACCGGCAGATCGCCGTCGACCGGCCGGACATGCTCGGCCGCAAGCAGATCCTCGACGTGCATGCCAAAGGCAAGCCGTTTGCCGACGGCGTCGACCTGCAGGTGATCGCCCGGCGCACTCCTGGTTTCACCGGCGCCGACCTCGCCAACGTCATCAACGAGGCCGCCCTGTTGACCGCCCGGACCGGCGCCAAGCAGATCACCTTGGCCATGCTCGAGGAGGCGATCGACCGGGTGATGGCCGGGCCGCAACGCAAGACCCGGTTGATGAACGACAAGGAGAAGAAGGTCACGGCCTACCACGAGGCCGGCCACGCCCTCGTCGCTCACGCCCTGCCCAACACCGACCCGGTGCACAAGATCACGATCCTGCCTCGCGGCCGGGCGCTCGGCTACACGATGGTCCTGCCGACCGAGGACAAGTACTCCCAGACGCGCGCCGAGCTGCTCGACATGCTGGCCTACGCGATGGGTGGCCGCGCCGCCGAGGAGCTCGTCTTTCACGACCCGACGACGGGCGCCAGCAACGACATCGAGAAGGCCACCGCGACGGCCCGCGCGATGGTGACGCAATACGGCATGAGCGAGAAGCTCGGTGCGGTGAAGTTCGGCCAGGAGTCGGGCGAGGTCTTCATGGGCCGCGACATGGGGCACGGCCGGGACTACTCCGAAGCGGTCGCCGCCCAGGTCGACTCCGAAGTCCGAGAGCTCGTCGAGAACGCCCATCACGAGGCGTGGCAGATTCTGGTGGAGTACCGCGACGTCCTGGACGACATGGTGCTCAAGCTGCTCGACAAGGAGACGCTCGGCAAGGACGAGGTCGCCGAGATCTTCGCCGACGTCCCCAAGCGCCCCGAGCGGCTCCACCCGACCGGCAACGGTCGCCGGCCGTTGTCGAGCAAGCCGCCGGTGCTCACCCCGGCCGAGCTTGCGGTCATGGGGCCGGCTGACCTCGAGGACCTCGCCCGGGGCCGCGCGCCGGGGCGCGATCGAAAGGCCGCAGCCGCCCGCGAGCGAGCCGATGCAGTCAACCGCGAGGCCCAGGCCGACGATTCGGGGCAGCCCGATCAGGTCAAGATGCCCCGAGCGCCGCGAACCCCCCGCCGGGCGACCGGCACCGACGCGGCTTCCTAGCCGGTCCGCCAACCCAGTGCCCTACGACGCCCCACGGGTCGAGGCTGCCGTCCGCGAGTTGCTGCTCGCGGTCGGTGACGACCCTGACCGGGAGGGGCTCCGCCAGACGCCCGGCCGGGTCGCCCGGATGTACGCCGAGACGTTCGCCGGGCTCGCCGCCGACCCGTCGGAGGTGCTGACCCCGTTCTTCGACGAGCACCACGACGAGCTCGTGATCGTCAAGGGGATCGCGCTGTACTCCACCTGTGAGCACCATCTGCTCCCCTTTCACGGAATGGCGCACGTCGGCTACATCCCCAACGCCAGGGGGCAGATCACCGGCCTGTCGAAGTTGGCCCGCGTCATCGACCTCTATGCCAAGCGGCCGCAGGTCCAGGAGCGGCTGACCGCCCAGGTCGCCGATGCGCTCGTCGACCGGCTGCAGCCGCGCGGTGTGATCGTGGTGGTGGAGGCCGAGCACCTGTGCATGTCGATGCGGGGCGTCAAGCGGCCCGGCGCCCGGACCGTGACGAGCGCCGTCCGGGGTGCGCTCAAGGACTCCGCGCTCACCCGGTCCGAGGCCATGAGCCTCATCCTGGCCCGGTGACGACCGGTCGCACCCGCGTCATGGGGGTGCTCAACGTGACGCCCGACAGCTTCAGCGACGGTGGCGAGCACGACACCTTGCAGGCCGCGATCGCGTACGGCATGGCGCTCGTCGAGCACGGCGCCGACCTCGTCGATGTCGGCGGCGAGTCGACCCGGCCGGGGGCGCAGCCCGTGGATCCCTCCGAAGAGGCCAGGCGGGTCGTCCCAGTCGTCGCGGCGCTGTCGGCCCGGGGGGTCGACGTCTCCGTCGACACGATGCACGCCTCGGTCGCGCGGGCCGCCGTCGAGGCCGGCGCGGTGCTGGTCAACGACGTCTCCGGCGGTCTGGCCGACCCCGACATGCTGGCGACGGTCGCTGAGTTGGGTTCGCCGTATGTCGTGATGCACTGGCGCGGGCCGGCCGGGGAGATGCAGGCGCACGCGGTCTACGACGACGTGGTGGCGGAGGTCCACGCCGAGCTGCTGCAGCGGCTCGAGGCGTGCGAGCGGGCCGGTGTGCGCGACGTCATCGTCGACCCGGGGCTGGGCTTCGCCAAGGCGGCGGAGCACACCTGGGCGCTGCTGCGGGCGTTGCCGAGCTTCGCCGAGCTTGGCCGTCCACTGCTCGTCGGAGCCTCGCGCAAGGGTTTTCTCGGTGCGCTGCTGGACGGACGTCCCCCCAAGGGCCGCGACGCGGCGACCGCCGCGATCACGGTCCTCGCCGCGCAAGCCGGCGCCTGGGCGGTGCGGGTGCATGAGGTGCGCAGCAGCGCAGACGCGGTCCGTGTCGTCGCGCAGGTGGCCAGGTGAGCGTCGCGGAGGTGGAGGCGGCGAACGCGGCGATGTACGCCGCGTTCGAAACCGCGGACGTCGATGCGATGCGGGGGCTGTGGGACGACGTCGATCCGGCCGCGGTCGTCTGCGTGCATCCCGGCTGGCCGATGCTTCGCGGACGCAGTGCCGTGCTGCGCTCGTGGTCAGCGGTGATGGCCGGCACCGACTACATCCAGTTCTTCCTCACCGACGTGCAGGTCGCGCTGCTCGGCGACACGGCCGTGGTCACCTGCACCGAGAACGTGCTGACCAGCGCCGATGTCGGTGAGAACGCCGCCGTCGTCGCGACCAACGTGCTGGTGCGCCGACCCGGTGGCTGGCGGCTGCAGGTGCACCACGGCTCACCGGTGCTGGGCCGACTCGTCGATGGGTGACCACGTCGCGTTGACCGGTCTTCGGGTCCGGGGGCATCACGGTGTTTTGGCTGCCGAACGCGCCGACGGGCAGGACTTCGTCGTGGACGCGGTGCTCGAGCTCGACCTGCGGCCCGCCGGCGCTTCAGACGATCTCGCTGACACGGTCGACTACGGCGTGTTGGCAGCGCAACTCGCCGCTGTTGTCGCCGGTGAGCCGGTCGACCTCCTCGAGACGCTGGCGGCCCGCCTTGCCCAGATCTGCCTCGCCGATGGTCGGGTCGTGTCGGTCGAAGTGACGGTGCACAAGCCCGATGCGCCGATCGACGTGCCGTTCACCGATGTCTCGGTGACGGTGACCCGGCCGTGAGCGCAGTGCTCTCGCTCGGATCCAACCTCGGGGACCGGCTCGCCCATCTTCGGCTGGGCGTGCAGGTGCTCGCGGCGCGCGCCGTCTCGCCGGTGTACGAAACCGCACCGGTCGGCGGGATCGAGCAGCCGGACTTCCTCAACGTCGTCGTGCTCTGCGACCTCGATGCAGGACAGGCGTGGACCCTGGCGCAGGAGGCGGAGCGCCTGGCTGGTCGGGTGCGTGAGGTCCGTTGGGGCCCGCGCACCCTGGACGTCGATGTCGTCTGGGCGGACGGCGCCGATCCGGCGATCGAGCTGCCGCACCCGCGGGCGCACGAGCGGGCCTTCGTGCTCGTCCCGTGGCTCGACGTCGATCCCGACGCGGTCCTACCTGGGCACGGGCCGGTGGCCGGGCTCGTCGTCGACCGCAGCGGGCTCCGACGGTTGGGGCCGCTGTGACGGGGGCGGTGGGCAGCCGGCTGCGAGCTGGTTCATGTGACGCGGGCGTCGGCACGGTCCGGTGACGCCGACCCGATGGCGTTCGCTCGTGTTGGCCGCTGCGGTCGCCGCCGTGGCGGGCTTCGCGCTGGCCGACCTCGCGTACGGCTCGCTGGTGGATCTGCCGGTCTACGGGCCGGTCACGGCAGCTGTCATCGCGGCGTTCGAGCTCGGCCTGGCCAAGATCATCCACGACAAGGTTCGCGGCGGCTCGACCCGGCGACCAATGCACCCCCTGCAGATCGCCCGAGCTGCTGCCCTCGCCAAGGCGTCCTCGAGCGCCGGGTCGTTGCTGCTCGGCCTCTACGCCGGGCTGCTCGCCTGGACCTTTCCCCGTCGTGGCCGGCTCGCGGCGGCCGGCGCCGATGCCCGCGTCGCCGGGCTGGCGGTCCTCGCCTGCCTCGCACTCGTTGTCGCCGCGCTCCTGCTCGAGCGGTCCTGCCGTACGCCGCCCGACGTACCGCGGGCCGGCAGGCTCTAGGGTCGCCTGTATGGATTTCGACCTGCTGACCACCGAAGAGCTGCGGCACAAGGCGTTCAGCAAGGCTGAGCGGGCCCACGACCTCGGGTTCTTCTGGGATCTCGTCAAGCACCTGCGGGCGTCGCGGAGTATCGCCGCCGAGGACGGCTCGGGGGGCGGAATCACTGGCACGCTCAGCGAGCTCGTGCACCTCGTCCGCGAGCTCGGCGGTCACGATCTCGGCGACGACGCGCCCCTGCTGCGGGCGCGTTTCCTGGACTACCTGAAGAGCTGACTCCGCCGCGGCGGAGCCAGCCCGGCTCACTTGTCGATGTCGCCGATGACGAAGAACATCGAGGCCAGCACCACCGGCAGGTCGGCCAGGTGGACGCCGGGGAGCACCTGGGTCAGTGCCGACACGTTGTTGAACGACGCTGTCCGCATCGCGAGCCGCCAGGGTGTCTTCTCGCCGCGCGAGACCAGCAGATAGCCCTGGACGCCGAGCGGGTTCTCCGTCCAGGCGTACGTCAAGCCCTCGGGTGCCCGGACGGACTTGGGCAGCCGTACGTCGACCGGGCCACCGGGGAGCCGGTCCAGGCAGGCGTCGATGAGGTCCAGCGACACCAGCAATTGACCGAGCAGGCAGGCGAACCGCTCGTGCGCATCGCCGGCCGAGCCGAGGACCACGGGCACCGCCAGCTCGGCGTACGCGAGGTAGGGCTCGTCGCGGCGCAGGTCCATGTCAAGCCCGCTGGCCCTTGCCACCGGGCCGGAAACACCGTAGGACAGGGCGATCTCAGGACCCAGCAGCCCGGTGCCGCGTCCCGCGTCGGCCAGCCGATACCGGGCGAGCGCCGTCCGCACGCTCGTGACAGCACCGCGGCAGCGATGGGTCCAACCGGCGGGGACATCGTTCTTGAGGCCCCCGATGCGGTTGAACATGAAATGCATGCGGCCGCCGGAGGCCTCCTCCATCACGGTTTGGACGACGTCGCGTTGGGCCTGCGGCGCGTCCGGCAGGAACATCAGGTGGCTGAGCACCCGGTTGAGCTCGGCGAGCAGCGTGCGCAGCCAGACCGCACGGGCAGGCACCTCCAGACCGAGCATCCGCTCGACCGCGAGCGCGACCCCGAGCTCGTTGCTGAACGCCGACAGCCAGTCGTGGCGGTTGGCGAGCATGAGCACCTGGCGGTAGTCGCGTACCTCGAACAGCTTCTCGGCCCCCCGGTGCAGGTAGCCGACAAGCGGCTCGGCCGAGGCGATGACGTCGCCGTCCAGGACCAGGGCGAGCCGCAGGACCCCGTGCGTCGAGGGATGGTGCGG
>JAYTOZ010000401.1:0-8138 GCA_043747515.1 Frankiales bacterium
CAGGCCGGGGCATTGGCCCAGCTCATCGTCGCGATCGTGCTGCGGGGTCGGCACGGGACCGAACTCGGCTGGCTGGCAGGGCTGCTCGCCGCTGCCGCAACCGGGCGCGCGGCGGTGGCGGCCAGTCAGGAATGGCTGACTGCCCGCGCCTCGAGCCGCGCACGGGCGAGCCTGCGCGGCGCTGCCCTGGCTGCGGTCACCCGGCTCGGTCCGGCCTGGGCCGCCCGCCAGCCCGCCGGTCGGCTGGTGACTGCTGCCGGCCCTGGTCTGGAGGCACTTGACGGCTATCTGACGCGCGCCGTCCCCGCGTTGGTGGCGGCAACTGTCGTCCCGGGCATCGTGCTCGCCCGGATCGCCATGGCGGATTGGCAGAGCGCCGCCGTGCTGGTCGTGACGCTGCCGCTGGTGCCGCTGTTCATGGTGCTCGTCGGTGTCACGACCAGGCGGCGGATGGACGCCCAGTACGCCGCACTGGCCCGGCTGGCCGGCCACTTCCTCGATCTGGTGCAGGGGTTGACGACGCTCAAGGTGTACGGCCAGTCCCGCCGGCAGGTCGAGACGGTCCGACGCGGGACGCAGGCCTACCGTCGGCAGACCATGGAGACGCTGCGGATGGCGTTCCTTTCCGGCCTCGTGCTGGATCTGCTCGCAACCCTGTCGGTGGCGGTCGTCGCGGTCGACGTCGGGCTGCGGTTGGACAGCGGCCGGCTCGGTCTCGAGACCGCACTGCTGGTCCTGCTGCTGGCCCCGGAGTTGTTCGCGCCGCTGCGGGCGGTGGGCGCGCAGTACCACGCGGCCGAGGAGGGCCGGGTCGCTGCCGGTGCCGCGCTGGACCTCCTGGACGAGGCTGGGGCCCACCAGTGCTTGGATCGGGCAGGCGATGTCGTCGCTGCCGGGGCCGTCAGCATCCGTGGTTTGGACGTGCTCTTCCCGGACCGGTCCGGGCCGGCGCTCGCGGGCATCGACCTGACGGTCGCCCCGGGCGAGGTGCTTGCCATCCAGGGTGAGAGCGGGGGCGGCAAGAGCACGTTGCTCGGGGTGCTGCTCCGCTTCACCGAGCCATCCGCCGGCACCGTGGTCGTCGGGACGGTCGCCGGGGACACCGATCTGGCACTGCTGGAGCCGGCCGCGTGGCGGGCCAGCACCGCCTGGGCGCCACAACGCCCGCACCCGACGCAGTCGACGGTCGCGGCCGAGGTCGCCCTGGGCGACCGGTCAGCGAGCCTGGCCCAGATCGATCAGGCGATCCAGGACTGCCAGGCGCCGCACCCGGACACGGTGCTCGGCGAGGACGGCGCGCGCTTGTCCGCCGGGCAGCGCCGCCGGGTCGCGTTGGCCAGGGCGGTGCTGCGCGCCCGGGCGGTCCGGGCTGCGGGCGGCGTGCCTGTCGTGCTGCTCGACGAGCCGAGCGAGGACCTCGACACCGACACCGAACAGGTCGTCGCGGCGGTGATCACCAACCTGGCCGGCTGGGCCACCGTGCTCATGGTGACCCACAGCCCCAGGCTGGCGCGGCTCGCCGACCGGCGGGTGGAGCTCAAGGCAGGACGGATCGTCGCCGACCTGCGCCAGAAACGTGACGTCGCGCTCAGCCTGCCCCGCGCGCCGGTCCTGGTCGCCGCACCGGCAACCCCTTCGCCGACCAGGGAGAGCCTGTCACTGGCAGCGTTGCTCGGCGGCTGGGGTGGCGCCGGCCGGCGGGTGCTCGTGGCGGCGCTGCTGTCCGGTGCGACCGGGCTGGCCGGGCTCGCGCTGACCTCGACGTCGGTGTGGCTGATCGTCCGGGCCGCGCAGCATCCCAACGTGCAGGCCCTCGCCATCGCGGTCGTCGGGGTCCGCACCTTCGCGCTCGCCAAGGCGCTGCTGCGTTACGCCGAGCGGCTGGTCGCCCACGACGGCGCGCTGCGCCTGCTCGCCGACGTCCGCGCCCGAGTCTTCGCCGCCCTTGAACCCCTGGCGCCGGCTGGCCTCGCAGATTTCCGGCGGGGCGACCTGCTCCGCCGTTTCGTCTGTGATGTCGATGGCGCGCAGGAGGGACTCGTCCGCGCCGTCGTCCCGCTGGCCGGCGCCGCCATCACCGCCGCGGGAGCGGTCATCCTCGCGACCCTGCTGGCTCCGGTCGCCGGCGCGATCCTCGCCACGGCCCTGCTCACCGGTCTGGTCGTGGTGCCTGCCCTGGCCCGACGTCTTGCCGGTGACGCGACCAACCGGGCCGACGCCGCCGCCCGTCGGGACGACCGCACCGGCGTCCTGCTGGACGGGTTGGCCGAGCTGGTCGCCTACGGCGCGGACGGTGCGGCGGTGTCCGCGGTCGCGCAGGCCGATGCGCTGGTCGTGCATGCTGCCCGGCGCCCCGCCTTGGCGGCGGCAGCCGGCGCCGGATTGACCGGCGTCGGCGCGGCGGTCTCGCTGCCACTGGTGCTGCTCGCCGGCGCGTCCGCGACCGCAGCCGGTGCGCTGTCCCCAGTCGCCGTCGGTGTCCTCGCAGCCTGCGTGCTCGCCGGCTTCGACGCGCTCGCCCCGCTGCCGGCCGCCTTCGCGGCCTGGTCGGGCCTGCTGGCCGGTCTGCGACGGGTCGCCGCGCTGCTCGCGACGCCGGTGCCGATCGCCGCACCGGCCCGGCCGGCGGTGGTTGCTGTCGGGCCGCTCGGGCTGCGCCTCGACGCGGTCTGCGTCGCACCCGCCGTTGGCGCGGACGTCGTGCTCGAGGACGCCACGCTGGTGCTGCGTCCTGGCGAGCGGGTCGCCGTCATGGGGCCCAGCGGCTGCGGGAAGAGCACCCTGCTGGCCGCTGCGCTGCGGTTACTTCCCGTCAAGGCCGGCAGTCTCGACCTCGTCGCTGGGGGGCAGGCAACCTCGCTCGCCGACCTCGACCCCGCGGACGTGCCGCCGCTCGTCGCCGGGTCCCTGCAGGGCGACCACGTCTTCAACGCCTCGCTGCGGGACAACCTGCGCGTCGTACGACCGGCATCCAGTGACGACGAGCTGGACGCTGTCGCCGCGCGGGTGGGACTCGCGGCGTTCGTCGACGGCCTCCCGCACGGCTGGTCCGCACCGGCCGGTCCCGACGGGGCTGCGCTGTCCGGTGGGCAACGGCAACGTCTGCTGCTGGCGCGCGCCCTGCTCGCCGACCCGGCGGTGCTCGTGCTCGACGAGCCGACCGCCCACCTCGACGCCGCCACCGAGCGCGCCGTCCTGCGCGACCTGCTGGCGGGCACCCGCGGTTCCACCGTGCTGCTGAGCACCCACCGGAACCTGCTCGACGACGAACTCGACCGGGTCGTCCGGATCGAGCACGGAACGCTGCGGACCGACCGGGAGCCCGCGGCGGTCCCGGGGTGAGACGCGGCCGGCTCGCTCCATCTCACGACTGCGGCGAGCGCGTCTGGGTCAGCATCTTCTCATCGACAGCGGTGGCGCGGCTCGGTCCGACGATGGCGACGACCGCGACGGCGGCGGCGGCGTAGAGCCAGCCGGCCAGAACATCGGTGACGTAGTGCTCGCCGCCGTAGACCAGCGTCAGTGTCATCACCACCACGTAGGCCACCAAGCAACCCCGCAGCCGGCGCCCGACGAGCGGCCAGAAGAACAACAGCAGCATCATCGGCACCGCGCCGTGCAGGGACGGCATCGCGGCCACCGCATTGGCGTAGGTCGCCCCCCGCTCGACCGCGGAGTTGACCGTGTGCCCGCCGACGGCGACCAGGGTGTGCGGCACGACGCGGTCCACGCCCGGTGGCAGGTAGCCGTTCAGGCTCGCCATCCACGGGGGCGCCGCCGGATACAGCGCGTACGTCGTGACGGTGGCCAGCGTCAACGTGACCAGTGTCCAGACGTATCGCCGGAAGAGTTGGTAACTCACGGCCCACAGCACGATGGCGATGGCGAGGGAGACCAGGAAATGCGAGAAATAGATTGGCACGGCGACCACGTCGTACCAGTGCACGTGGGCCGCGTCGTAGAAGCGGTCCTGCAGCCACACCGTCGGGACCACACCGAACAGGTGCTCGTCGCCGTGCAAGGGCTCGACGATGTGCGCGTGGTCCAGACCGTTGGGGCCGGGCTTGCCGTTGGCCAGCGCAGGCAAGGTGAACAGGCGGGCGGCGAGTTCGTTGGCGAGGCCGCGCACCAGGTCGTAGAGGAACAGCGCAACCAGGAAGGGCAGCCAGTCATGCACCACGGCTCTGGCCCAGACCCGCCACTGCCCGGCGCAGGCGGCCCAGAGCACGACGAGGACCCAGCCAATGACGACCTCCCGACCGGTCGGGAAGCCGAACGGGACGGACAGGGCCAAGAACGCGATCAGCACGGCGAGCAGCAGGCGGCGGCGCCGACTGCGCTGGGCGAAGGTGGCGGCCGCCCACGGTGACCGGGCGGCCGGTGCCGGCGCCACCTCGACCTGGACCGTCACTCTTCACAGCCTAGGCGTCGGTGCACGCGGCGTAGGATGCGGCCATGGCCCTGTCGCAGCCCCTCCCCTGGCCGCGTTGACCGCCACATCCGGCGCGGCGCCCTCGTGACCACGGGGGCCCTTTTCATGTTCAGGCTCCCCTTTCAGCCCCAGGCGCAGGAGGACGACCGATGACCGAGCCCCAGGCCCGCGAGGGATATGACCCGCACGCCGTGCAAGAGCGGTGGCTGCCGGTCTGGGACCGCCTCGACCTCAACCGTGCCGGGCGCCGTCCCGGGGCCGAGAAGAAGTACGTCGTGGACATGTTCAGCTACCCCAGCGGGGATCTGCACATGGGTCACGCAGAGGCTTTCGGGATCGGCGATGTCATCGCGCGCTACTGGATGCGGCGCGGCTTCGACGTCCTGCACCCGGTCGGCTGGGACTCGTTCGGCCTGCCGGCCGAGAACGCCGCGATCCAGCGCGGCGAGCACCCGGCCACCTGGACCTACGCCAACATCGAGACGCAAGCTGAGGCGTTCCGGCGCTATGCCGTGAGTTTCGACTGGTCGACGCGGCTGCACACCTCTGATCCGGAGTACTACCGCTGGACCCAATGGCTGTTCCTGCGGTTCCTCGAGCGGGGCCTGGCCTACCGCAAGAACAGCGCGGTCAACTGGTGCCCGCATGACCAGACGGTCCTGGCCAACGAGCAGGTCGTCGGCGGCCGGTGCGAGCGCTGCGGCACCGAGGTCACCAAGCGCGAGCTCACTCAGTGGTTCTTCCGGATCACCGACTACGCCGACCGCCTGCTCGAGGACATGACCGGCCTCGAAGGCCGCTGGCCCGACCGGGTCCTGCTGATGCAGAAGAATTGGATCGGCCGTTCACGCGGGGCGCACGTCGACTTCCGGGTCGCCGACCAGACCATCACGGTCTTCACCACCAGACCCGACACGTTGTACGGCGCGACGTTCTTCGTGGTGGCTGCCGACGCCGCGCTCGCCGAGCAGCTCTGCGCGCCGGAACGGCGGACGGAATTGGAGGCCTATCGCGTCTCGGTCCGCACGCTGTCCGACATCGACCGCCAGTCGACCGATCGCGAGAAGACCGGGGTCGACCTCGGCGTGACCGCCACCAACCCGTTGACCGGTGAACAGATGCCCGTCTACGCAGCGGATTATGTCCTCGCCGACTACGGCACCGGTGCCATCATGGCGGTGCCTGCGCACGACCAGCGCGACCTCGACTTCGCGCTGAAGTTCGGGCTCCCGGTGCGGGTCGTGGTCGACACCGGTGGCGAGGATCCCTCGACGACGGGGATCGCCACCGCCGGCGACGGGGTGCTGGTCAACTCCGGTCCCTACGACGGTCTGGCCAAGGCCGAAGCGATCGACCGCGTCGTCAGCGACCTCGAGCTGCGTGGCGGCGGGGAGGGGGCGGTCAACTACCGCCTTCGCGACTGGTTGCTGTCGCGCCAACGCTTCTGGGGCGCACCCATCCCGGTCGTCCACTGCCCCGTCTGCGGTCCTGTGCCGGTGCCGGACGACCAACTCCCGGTGCGGCTGCCGACGGACATGAAAGGCGCCGACCTGCAGCCCAAGGGCCAGTCGCCGCTGGCCAGCAACCGCGCCTGGGTCGAGGTGCCGTGCCCACGCTGCGGCGGCGAGGCCGAGCGGGACACCGACACGATGGACACCTTCGTCGACTCGTCCTGGTACTACCTGCGGTACTGCTCGCCGGACTACACGGACGGCCCGTTCGACCCGGCCGCCGTCGCGCAGTGGATGCCGGTCGGCCAGTACGTCGGGGGGGTCGAGCACGCCATCCTGCACCTGCTCTACAGCAGATTTTTCATCAAGGTGCTTTTCGACATGGGGATGGTCGGCTTCCAGGAGCCGTTCAGTGCGCTGCTCAACCAGGGCCAGGTCATCCTCAACGGTTCGGCGATGAGCAAGAGCACCGGCAATCTCGTCAATCTCGGCGATGAGCTGGCGCTGTACGGCGTGGACGCGGTACGCCTGACGATGCTGTTCGCCGGGCCGCCGGAGGACGACGTCGACTGGGCCGACGTCTCACCGACCGGCTCAGTGAAATATCTGGCACGGGTGCTGCGGCTCGCCGACGACGTCGCGACCACCGGCGGAAGCGGCCGCGACGAGGCCGTCGACAAGGGGGTCGCCAAGACCGTCGATGAGGTGACCCGGCTGGTCGAGGTGCACCGGCTCAACGTCGCCATCGCCCGGTTCATGGAGCTCACCTCCCTGCTGCGGAAAGCCTTCGACGCCGGCGCCACTGGTCCGGCGTCGCTTCGGGACGGTCTCGAATCGCTCGCGACGATGCTGTCCTGCTACGCCCCGTATCTCGCCGAGGAGGTCTGGTCCCGGCTGGGTCACGACGTCGAGGGTGGTGACTCCGTGCACGACTCCCGCTGGCCAACCGCCGATCCACGGCTGCTCGTCGACGAGACCGTCGTCTGCGTCATACAGGTGGCCGGCAAGGTGCGCGACCGGCTCGACGTCCCCCCGGGTATCGGCGAAGCCGACCTGCAGGCCCTGGCGCTGGCGAGCGCCAAGGTCCGCGATGCGCTGGACGGCCGACCGGTCCGCACGGTCGTCGTCCGGGCGCCCAAGTTGGTCAACGTCGTCCCGGCCTGACGGGGACAGCCGGCGGCTCATGGACATCGCCGTGGTCACCGACAGCACGGCTTATCTGCCTGCGTCCCTGGCGGCGCGGCACCGGATCTCGGTCGTCGCGCTGCACGTCGTGCTGGCCGGTCGCACCGGGGCGGAGACGGTCGAGGTGGGCCCTGACGAGGTCGCCGCGGCGCTGGGTGAGCGACGGGTGATGGTCACCACCTCGCGGCCGGCCCCGGGCGAGTTCGCCGAGGCCTACCGCGCGACCGCTGCTGCGCAGGTCGTCTCGGTGCACCTGTCGTCGGCACTGTCCGGGACCGTTGACTCCGCCCGCCTGGCCGCCGCCCTCGTGCTCGCGGAGGGCATCGAGGTGCAGGTCGTCGACAGCCGAACCATCGCGATGGGGCTCGGTTTCGCCGCGATCGCCGGAGCCGAGACCGCCGCAACGGGGGCCGACCTGGCAACCGTCGCGGGTTGCGTCCGGCAGGTCGCGGCCGCCACGACGTCGCTGTTCTACGTCGACAGCCTGGAGCACCTACGGCGCGGTGGCCGGATCACCGCCGCAGCCGCGCTCGTCGGCACCGCGCTGGGTGTCAAACCCCTCCTGCACGTCATCGACGGGCAGATCGCGGTCATTGAGAAGGTGCGTACGTCGTCCCGCGCGCTGGCCCGGCTCGAGCAGCGCGCCGTCGAGGCGGCCGGCGCGGGACCGGTCGACCTGGCGGTCCACCACCTCGCCGCCGAGGCCCGGGCGACCCAGCTCGCCGACCGGTTGCGTGCGCGAGTGCCCGGGCTGCGGACACTGTCCCTGAGCGAGGTGGGCGCCGTCGTCGGCGCCCACGTCGGGCCGGGCCTGCTCGGGGTCGTCGTGTCGCCCCGATGACGGTCCTGCTGGCGGCGCTGCTCGGCTATCTGGTCGGTGCGGTCTCACCCGCTGCCCTGGCCGCCCGCGCCAGGGGGGTCGACCTGCGCGCGGTGGGTTCGGGGAATCCGGGTGCCGCCAATGCGGGCCGGGCCCTGGGACGGCGTACCGGGGTGGTGGTCGCGGTCCTGGACGTCGCCAAGGGAGCGGTGCCGGCCGCGGTGCTCGGCGCCGTCGATCACCGGCTCGG
>JAYTOZ010000402.1:0-3546 GCA_043747515.1 Frankiales bacterium
CACCCTCGACCGGCTCGGCGACATCACGGCGCGCACGCTCGTCGTGGTCGGCGAGCAGGACCTGCTGACACCGCCGTGGCAGGCCAAGGCGGTCGCCGATGCGATCCCGGGTGCCCGCTACGAGCTGCTCACGGGTCCCGGATCGAGCCACGCGCTCCACATCGAGCGGCTCGACGACCTGCTGGGCGTCGTGACCTCGTTCCTGGCCGACCAGAAAGTTGAGGCCTGACCGCACCTCTGGAGGCCGGACGCCGGCCCCGGGCGTCCGGTGTCCCGACGACGGCGAGCGGCGAGACGGCCGCGTCGAGCGCGGCTTCGATGCGGCGGGTGTGTGGGATGCCGAATGTGATCACGCCCAGCGTCTGGTTCGGTCGGGAGTGTGCGTGCTCGATGACAAGCTCGACCACGCGTTGGACCTCGGCGTCAGGACTGTTCGTGCCGCCCTTGATGCCCGGGCTCGCCAGGACGCCTTGACGGTGGAGTCGGGGTTGGCCCGGCGGGCCCGGATTGTGTTGCTCGCGTCCGAGCAGCGTTCGAACACCGAGATCGCTTCGCTGGTCGGGGTGAGCCGGCCGACGGTGCTGTTGTGGCGCGGCCGGTATGCCGCTGGCGGGTTGGCGGCGTTGCGGGACCTGGATCGGCCGGGGCGTCCTTGGACCGTGGCAGCTGAGCAGGTGGTGGTCGCGACGTTGACCAGGCCGCCAGCGACGTGGGGGGTGACGCACTGGTCGAGCCGGCTGCTCGGTAAAGAACTTGGGGTCAGCTTCGCGACCGTCGCGAGGATCTGGCGGGACTGGGACCTGCAGCCCGGGCGGATCGAGACGTTCACGTTCTCTACCGACCCGGAACTGGACGCGAAGGTCCGCGACGTCGTCGGGCTGTACATGAACCCGCCGCAGAACGCCATCGTGGTGTGTATCGATGACAAGACCCAGATCCAGGCGCTGGACCGGACTGCACCGATCCTGCCGTTGCGTCCGGGGATGCCGGCCAAGCAGACCCACGACTACCTCAGGCACGGCACGACCAGCCTGTTCGCCGCCTTGGAGGTCGCCAGCGGCAAGGTCACCGACGCCTGCTGCGAGCGGCACACCAACGCCGAGTTCCTGGCCTTCCGCAAGCTCGTCGCGAAGACCTACCCGCGCCGCAAGTTCCACGTCGTGGCCGACAACGACGCCACCCACTCCCACCCCAGCGTGCAGGCCTGGCTGGCCGAGAACCCCCGGATGAGCATGCACTCCACCTCTTGACCAGCGGGTCGTGGCTGAACACGGTGGAAATTTTCATCGGGATCATCACCCGCCAAGCCACCCGGCGCGGCACCTTCGATTCGGTCCGCGACCTCACTGACGCAACCCCCGGCTGCATCGACGGCTGGAACGACCGCTGCCAACCCTTCATCTGGACCAAAGACGCCGAGACCATCCTCGCCAACGCCAAGCGTGAAGGAACCCCAGCCGCGACACCAGGTCCTCTTGATGGACTGGGATTGCGGCGTCTCGCCTCCGACGGCGACGACGCCAACAGCTGCGCCGGACTGCGCCAGCATTGCATCTCGACGGGGGCCCTTGACGGGCTCTCGACGTAGGACCACGATGTTCCGCACAGAGCATCCCTGGCGCGTATTACGCAACACTGGAGCAGCATGGGGCGGGTGGCGTGATAGTTGAGCACGATCAACCGGGCCTGCGAGTGACGCCTCGGCGTGAGCCGCCGCTGTCGGTGCCGCACTTGTCGCGTTGCGATGAGCCAGCGCCGGCCATCTCCGTGCGACACCTGTGGAAGGTCTTCGGACCGAAAGCGGCGGAGGTTGCGGCGAGCCCGGAGCTGTGCGCCCTGCCCCGGCGTGAGCTGATGGATCGCCACGGCTGCACCGCGGCCGTGCGCGACGTCAGTTTCGACGTCGCCCCCGGCGAGGTCTTCGTCGTCATGGGTTTGTCGGGGTCGGGCAAATCGACGCTCGTGCGCTGCCTGACCAGGCTCGTGCCGGCGACCTCCGGCGAGGTCATCATCGAAGGCAGCGACCTGCTCACCGCCGATGACAAGCGGCTGCGGGAGCTGCGCCGCAAGAGCTTTGCGATGGTCTTCCAGCACTTTGGCCTGCTGCCGCACCGGCGCGTGCTCGAGAACGTCGCGTACGGGCTGGAGGTCGCCGGGGTAGGCAGGGCCGATCGGGCCCGCCGGGCCCAGGAGGTCGTCGACCTCGTGGGGCTCTCGGGCTACGAACGCTCCTACCCCGACCAGCTCTCGGGGGGCATGCAGCAGCGGGTCGGGCTGGCGCGGGCCCTGGCCGGCGACCCCGACATCTTGTTCTTCGACGAGCCGTTCTCGGCCCTGGACCCGCTGATCCGCCGGGACATGCAAAATGAAGTCGTCCGGCTGCACCACGAGGTCGGCAAGACGATGGTGTTCATCACCCACGACCTCAACGAAGCATTGCGTCTCGGCGACCGGATCCTCATCATGCGCGACGGCAGCCCCGTCCAGTGCGGCACTGGGGACGAGTTGATCGGTGCACCCGCCGACGACTACGTCCGCGACTTCGTCCGCGAGGTCCCCCGGGCAGGGGTCCTGACGCTGCGCTGGATCATGCGCCAGCCCGGCCCCGACGACGTCCTGGACGGCCCCGAGCTCGGCCCCGACGTCGTCGTGCGCGAGGCCACGCGCGCGGTGTTGGCCGCCGACCGGCCGGTCAAGGTCGTACGCGACGGGCAGCTACTCGGTATCGTCGGGCACGAAGAGATTTTGTCGATCATCGCCAACGTCGACGAGGCGCGCTGACATGGCGACCGCGCTGGTGGTTTCCCCGCACAGAGCGGCCGAGCAGGCCGCGCCGCCGCCCGCCGCCTTGCGCCGGCGGCCGGGCACCCGGACCTGGGCCATCGCAACGCTGCTGGTGTGGATCGGCCTCTACACCCTCCTCAAGGGCCGAGACACCCTGCTGCTCGACCAGGCGCAGCTCACCGGCTTCCACCGCACGCTGAACGATTTCTCCGACTCGGTTGGGTCCGGCCGCAACAGCAACCCGCTGTTCCTCTACGGGTTCAACGAGATCCGGCTCGTCATCGACACCGCCGTCTCGTTTCTGCAGGACCTCATCTCGCGCCCGTCGTACGGCCGGCCGGTGCCCGTCGTGGGCTGGCTCGGCGTCGTGGCCCTGGCCACCTACGTCGCCGGTGCGATCGGCAGGTGGCGAGTAGCTGCCCTGACTGCCGCCGGGCTGCTGCTGATCGGGCTGCAGGGCCTGTGGAACGAAAGTATGGACACCCTTGCGCTGACGCTGTCGGCCGTTGCCGTCTCGCTGATGCTGGGCATTCCGATCGGCATCTGGGCAGGGCTGTCCGACCGGGTGCACCGGGTGCTGCTCCCCGTGCTGGATTTCATGCAGACGTTGCCGACCTTCGTCTACCTGGCGCCGCTGACGCTGATCTTCCTGATCGGTCCGGCCTCGGCGACCATCGTCACCCTGATCTACGCGATGCCACCGGTCGTCCGCCTCACGGCGTACGGCATCCGGGCCGTCCCCGAGGCGATGGCTGAGGCGGC
>JAYTOZ010000403.1:0-5905 GCA_043747515.1 Frankiales bacterium
GTCTTCTTCGCCGACTCCGGCAGCGTCGCGGTCGAGATCGCGCTCAAGCTGGCGCTGCAGGCCAGCCCGGGCCGGTCTGGGATCCTGACCGTGCGCGGCGGCTACCACGGCGACACGGCCGGCGCGATGAGCGTGTGCGATCCCTTGACCGGGATGCATGCCATGTTCCGCGAGCACGTCGTCCAGCAGGTCTTCGTCGCCCGACCGACACCGCGATACGACGAGCCGGTGCACGACACCGACCTGGCCGAGGTGCGCCGGGTGCTGGCCGAGCAGGGCGACCGGCTGGCCGCGGTGATCATCGAGCCGATCGTGCAGGGCGCCGGCGGGATGAGGTGGTACGCCCCGGCGTACCTGCGTGGGCTGGTCGAGTTGTGCAGGTCGTATGGCCTGCTGGTGGTGTTCGACGAGATCGCGACCGGCTTCGGGCGCACCGGCGAGCTGTGGGGGATGGACCACGCAGGCGTCGTACCCGATGTGCTGTGTCTCGGTAAGGCCCTCACCGGCGGCACGATGACGCTCGGGGCGGTCCTGTGCACCGATGAGATCGCCGAACGGATGGGCGGTGCGTTGATGCACGGACCGACCTTCATGGCCAACCCACTGGCCTGCGCGGTTGCCCAGGCCAGTGTCCGGCTGTTGCTCGAGCAGGACTGGCGCGGCACCGTCGCACACCTGGGCGCCGAGCTGGCTCGCGGCCTCGCCCCGGCCCGCGACCTGCCGGGCGTCGCCGATGTGCGGGTGCTCGGCGCGATCGGGGTGGTGGAGCTGCGCGAGCCCTGTGACCTGGCGGTGCTGCAGCCCCGGCTGGTCGACGAGGGCGCCTGGGTCCGCCCGTTCGGCCGGCTGGTCTACACGATGCCGCCCTACATCAGCACCGACGACGACCTGGCCGCCGTCACCGGGGCGATCGTTCGGTCGCTCACATGAGCCGCTGTTTCGGCGACGGCGACTCGCTCTACGAGGGCTACCACGACGCCGAGTGGGGCCGGCCACGCACGAGCGAGCGGGAGCTGTACGAAAAGATCTGCCTTGAGGGGTTCCAGGCCGGCTTGTCCTGGATCACCGTGCTGCGCAAGCGCGACGCGCTGCGCGAGGCCTTCCTCGGCTTCGAGCCGGACGCCGTCGCCGGCCTCGACGTCGCGCCACTGCTGACCGAGGCCCGGCTGATCCGCAGCCTTGCGAAGCTGCGGGCCTGCGTCACCAACGCGCGGGCCACCGTCGCACTCCGGGCCACCGGTGGGCTACCGGCGCTCGTCTGGTCCTACGCCGAGGACGCGCCCGCACCCGTCGACTGGTCGCAGGTGCCGGCTTCGACCCCGGCCAGCGCCTCGCTCGCCAAGGCGCTGAAGCGGGCCGGGTTCACCTTCGTCGGCCCGACCACGGTCTACTCGTTGCTGCAGGCCTGCGGGCCGATCAACGACCACCTCGCCGACTGCCCGGTCCGACCGGCCGTCGAGGCCGACCGCGCCGCCGTACGCCGCCCCGGTCCCTGAGCTCGGCTGCGCTCGCCCGGCGATCTGCCCGGCCGGGTGAGGCGGCTCGGGGGGCAGTCGGCTCGGAGGGCGTCCGGCTTGACCGGCTGCGCGACTGGGTGGCTAACCGGGCGTCCAGCCGCAGCGTCGAGATGGCCCAGCCGTTCGACAATGCCAGGTAGACGCCGAGCAGCTGCGACCCGACGCCGGATCCGAGCGGCGCCTTGGGACCGTCGCCGGCGGGGAGGCCCGCGAGCAGCAGCAGCGGCTGGCTGCGAGCAGGACCAGCGAACCGAGCTGTCGATGCAGCGGGCGCCGACCCCGGTCCCCGTGCGCCGACAGCCGGTCGAACGCGCGGACCAGCCCCTCGCCGAACAACGTGCCGGCCAGCAGACCGGCCAGCCACAACCCGCCGAGCAACAGCGGCACCAAACCGATGATCGCGCAGAACGTGACGCCCGCGGTGTGGAGCGCGCGGTCGTGCCCGCGGGTGGAGCGCACGACGTCCCTGATGAGTTCGCGCAGGGCGGGTGCGGTAGACACCCCCGGTGCCTACCCAGCCGCTCGAGGTCCGCACCGCTACCGAGGCCGAGTTCGCCGCGATCGCCGAGCTCACCGCGACGACCTATCTCACCGAGGGCTACGGGGACACGAGCTACGAGTCGACGTTGCGCGACGTCGCCGGGCGGGCCCGCGCGGCCACCGTCCTCGTCGCGGTCATCGGCGGCGAGGTCGTCGGCGCCGTCGCCGTCGCGACCAAGGGGGGCGCGTACGCCGAGATGGCAGCTCCCGGCGAAGCGGTCATCCGGATGCTGGTGGTCGGCCCGGCGGCGAGGGGCTCGGGCGCCGGGACAGCGCTCGTGCAGGGCTGCCTCGATGCGGCGCTGGCGGACGGCTGCGAGGTGGTGCGCCTGTCGACGCAGGCGACGATGACTGCTGCGCACCGCATCTACGAGCGGGTGGGATTCATCCGTACGCCCGAACGGGACTGGCAGCCGGTGCCGGGCCTGCGGTTGCTGACCTATGCGTTGCTGCTCAGCTGGTGCGACCTGTGCGGCGAACCCGGCGTCCACCAGGCGTGTCGGCGGGCCAGCGAGCTCGAACCGCCGCGGTACTGCCCGCGCTGTCGGCGGCGGATGGTCGTGCAGGTAACCCCGACCGGCTGGACCGCGCGCTGCGTGGAGCACGGCCTGACACGGGGCTGACGGCAGACCTTCCCAGGGCGGTGACCGCGAAGTAGGCAGAACATCCTGCGGACCCGGCCGACTGCGGCCGGGAAGTGAGGTTCAGATGCTGGTGCACCGGTCAATCTTCGTGGCCGGCGCATCGGGCGCGCTGCTCATGGCCTCGACCCTGCTGTGCGTTTCGAGGACCTGCCCACCTTCGTCGCGGACGACCTCACCTTCAACGGCCTACCGATGACCGGCCGGCAGTGCCGCGGGCTGCTCGAGGACGACGTGCGCGCGATCCCGGACCTGTTGCTCGACGTTGCCCTTCAGCTCGATCACGATGTCGGGATCGGCGTGGGCTACGACAGCTGCCGGAGGGCGGGACAGGCGTGACGAGGACCGGACGCCGCAGACGACGGGGGCCTTTCGTCGGGCTGGCGACCGTCGTCGTCATGGTGCTGATGTTCGCCGCCGGGACCGGCTACTTCGCCGGCAAGATCCGGTCCGACGGCCTCGCGGTCCCCGGTCCCACCCACGGGTATGACCTTGTGGTCCTCGCGTCCGCTTCGGGCCAGGTGACCCTGCGCGAAGCTCCCGGTCAGCCGCACAACGACGCATTACGCGCCGGTGACGTCTACGGGCTGGACTGGCAAGGGGGTTCGGGGCTGCTCGGGGCGGGTGCCGCGAGCACCGCCGCCGGACCGGTGCTGCGCACGATGACGCTCAAGGTCGGCCGATCGCCCACCGTCGGAAGCGGGGCCCAGTTGCGCAGAGACGTCTACCAGGACCCACGCTCGGCCTACGGGGTGCCCTCGCAGGATGTCGACATCGACTGCGCGGGCGGCCGTTGCCCCGCGTGGTTCCTTCCTGGCCGCACGAGCACCTGGGCGATCCTCGTGCACGGCAAGGGCGCGACCCGGACCGAGCCGCTACGCGCCCTGGGCGCGGTACTCAAAGCGGGGCTGCCTGCACTGGTCATCAGCTACCGGAACGACCCTGGCGCCCCCCGCGACCCCAGCGGCTACTACCGCTACGGCGCAACCGAATGGCACGACCTCGACAACGCCGTCGGCTACGCCCGGGGACACGGTGCGACGCACGTCGTGCTGGTCGGGTTCTCCATGGGCGGTGGGATCGTGGCGTCCTACCTGGAGCACGCAGCCCGTCCCCAGCCCGTCAACGCCCTGGTGCTGGACGCCCCCATGCTCGATTTCCGCCGCACCGTGGACTTCGGTGCGGCGCACCGGTCGTTGCCGGTCGTCGGAGGCCCGCTTCCCCGGCCGCTCACCTGGGCTGCTGAGACCGTGGCCGGCCTGCGCTACGGCATCGACTGGAAGCAGATCGACTACAGCAAGGCCAGGTGGCTACACGTCCCGACCCTGCTGTTCCACGGCACCGCAGACGCGACCGTCCCGATCTCCACCAGCGACGCAGTCGCAAGGGCCAACCCCGACCTCGTGCACGAGGTGCGGGTGGCAGGTGCCCCCCACGTGGCCTCGTGGAACACCAACCCCACCACCTACGACGCGACGCTCGAAGCCTTCCTCAGGCACGTCGAGCGACCCTGAACGACGTGCCCGACCCACGCCCACCTGATCCGAGCGCGTGGGCTTCGCCGAGGACAAACCCCGCACAGGCAGCTCCCCAAGGCCTGATGCGGACTGACGGAGGGGACCGGGGCTTCGTGCCGCCGCTCGGCGACCCGGGCAGCCCGGTCGCCCCGGACCGAGGCCTGCTGTTGCAGGGTGAACTGGCTGAGCAGGTCACCGTCGTGTCGTTCCACGTGGACTCGACGGTGGCGCGCGCGATCGCCCGAGGTGATGCCGGCTGAGCTCGGCCGTTCTCGCTCCACAGTGAGAACACACCTTCGATTGACAGGAGGCCCTCATGACGTCGCTGTCGCAGACTCAGTGCACCGCCGGCAGCCGAGCCCGCCCAGCGGCGCCAGGTGCGCCCCTGGCGTCCAGCACACGTCGGGCCGCCGCAACGCAGGTTCGGCAACAGCGCCGCCGCTACGCCAGAGCAATCCTGGCCTGCCTGGCCCGGAGCTGCTCAGGCCGGCCCGTCCCCGAGATCCAGTGCGTGCTGCAGCAAGCCCGCGTAGCCTGCGGTGTCCGACTCAGCTTCGGCACCTGGCGCGACCTCGTGGCGAACATCAATGCTCCACGCCCAGTCATGCTGTGAGCCCGCGACCCCATCAGTCGTCGGTGTCACAGCCGTAGTTGTGGGATTTCGTCGTGATCTGCCACACCGACCACCACCAACTCCACGACCAGCAACGCTGGCAGCACTGCGGCCGCAACCAGACCCTCACCCCAGCCGGCTGGCTCGACGCCCGGCGAGACAACCTCCCCACCGGAATCCGAACCGGACGCGACCGAACCACCCCGATGACCCCGCCCGACCGGCCCAGCACCCACTGGGCCACACAGCCATGCCCGCAGCTCGGCGTACGCCCGGTGCCCGGCAGCGTCGCCGTCAGGAAGTCCCGTGGACGACTGGCAGCGGGTGTCTGGAGCAGGTCCGCGGCGGCCGCTGACCGGGTTTCCGGCAATCGGATGGCCGGCTCAGCGGGTCGCCGGCGGCAGCAGCAATCCAACAGCGGTTCGCTGCGATGGACGGTTGCGGTCAGGCCACCAGGCCGAGGCGGCGGAGCTCCACGGTGAGGTCGTGCGGCGACGACGAGGCCGCCATCGCTTCCTCCAGGCCGATCACCCCGTCGCGGATGAAGCTCACCAGGTGCTGGTCGAAGCTCTGCATGCCGTAGTAGGCGCCGTCGGCGATGAGCTGCGGCAGCGTTGAGGTCTTGTCGGGATCCGCGATTGCTTCCGCGATGCGGCCGGTGTTGACGGCAATCTCCATCACGACGCAGCGTCCCTCGCCGTCGGCGCGGGGCACCAGGCGCTGGCAGATGATGCCGCGCAGCGACCCGGCGAGGGCGAGGCGGATCTGCTTCTGCTCGTGCGGCGGGAAGAAGTCGATGACGCGGTTGATGGTCTCGGCGGCGTCGGTGGTGTGCAGGGTCGACATCACGAAGTGGCCGGTCTAGGACGCGCTCAGCGCGGCCTTGACGGTCTCGGGGTCGCGCATCTCGCCGACCAGGATGACGTCGGGGTCCTGGCGCATCGCGGCGCGCATGGCGGTCGGGAAGTCCTCGGTGTCGACCCGGACCTCGCGCTGGTTGACCATCGCCATCTTGTCGAAGTGCAGCACCTCGATCGGGTCCTCGATCGTGACGACGTGCACCTCCTTGTTGGCGTT
>JAYTOZ010000404.1:0-2941 GCA_043747515.1 Frankiales bacterium
TCGGCGGGGTCATAGGCCCATCGAGGGCCGCCGACGTCGCCGAATCCCTCGGAGTACGGAGTCTCCCCGACGATGATGATGCCGACGTCGCCCTTGTGAATGGGTGCGGTGGCATTGGGGCTGTAGGTCACCCTCGCGGCTCCGGCAGCCTTGCGGATACCGTTCAGGATGGTGGTGCCCGGGATGTTGGTGGTGGAACCGCCCTGCCAGGTCAGTGTCCAACCCCCGGCCTGGTTGCCGATGCTGTCGGCGTTGCTGCCGGCGACGTAGATGCGACCCCCGGGCTTGATCGGCAGTGCCTGCCGGGCGTTCTTGAGCAGCACCTGCGACTTCGCGACGGCCTTGCGGGCGACGGCTCGGTGCGCGGGGTTGCCGATGGCAGGCAGGTTGGTGCGGTCGGTGTACGGGTGCTCGAACAGCCCCAGTTCGAACTTCTTGCTCAGGATCCGACTGACCGCGTCGTTGATGCGGCTCATTGAGACCCCGCCCGCGTTGACCTCTGCGGTCAGCGTCGTCTCGAAGCTCAGGTACGCGTTGGGCTCCATCATCATGTCGATCCCGGCGTTGACCCCGGTACGAACCTGGGTCGGCCAGTCACCTGGTATCGCGTGGATACCTTCCCAGTCGCTGATCACGAAGCCACCGAAGTCCATCGAGCCCTTCAGGACGTCGGTGATGAGCTCCTTGCTGGCGTGCATCTTGACCGGGTTGCCGAGACCGTCCTCGGTCCAGTCGACGCTTGAGTAGGACGGCATGACGCTGCCGACGTGGTGCTCCTGCACGGCCGGCACGTACTGCTGCAGCGACGTCCGCCAGAAGTCCTGATGGTTGGTGACGGCGATGCCCTGGTCGATCTTGTAGTCGCCGGTGGCAGTGCCGTAGGTCGTGTCGCCGTCGCCGGCGAAGTGCTTGGCGGTGGCCAGCACGCGGTCACGGTCGGCGAGATGGCCGGGTGGTCCCTGGAAGCCGTCGATGGCCGACTCCATCGCGATGACGAGTTGTGGGTCCTCACCGAAGCCCTCGTAGGTGCGACCCCAACGATCGTCCTGCGGGGCGCAGATACAGGGCGCGAAAGTCCATTGGGGTCCGCTGGCGCGGGTCTCCGAGGCGGTGATGTGCTCGACTTGACGAACCAGGTCCGGGTCGCGGGTGGCGCCCAGCCCGATGTTGTGGGGGAAGACAGTGGCGCCGTACATGTTCCCGTCCCCGTGTACCGCGTCGATGCCGTACAGCAACGGGATGTGCAAACGAGTCGCCAGCGCCGCTTTTTGGAAACGGTCGACCATGTCGGCCCAGGCCGTGGGGGTGTTCTGGGTCGGCGTGGACCCCCCGCCGGACAAGATGCTGCCAAGGTTCCCGGTGGTGATCAGGGACGCGTCGTTGTAGACCTTGTAACGCTCGGTCTGCGTCATCTGGCCGACCTTCTCCGCCAGCGTCATCCGGGCCAGCAGGTCAGACACCCGTTTGGTGACCGGGAGGCTGGCGTTCTCATACGGCAGCCCAGATGTCGAGGCAACGGCCCTGCCGGCCTGGGTGGCCGCAGACGCCGCCGTCCCTGGCACCGTGAAGGCGGTGGCCAAGCTGGCTGCTGCTGCGACAGCGATGAGCGCTGCAGGACGGGATCGACCGAACCGAGAGTGGCTGAAAGCGGGAGCGTTCATGCGATACACCTCCGGTGCGACACGGCTCAGCCGTAGACGCGTAGATGGCGACAATCGGCGGTTATGGGGGGAAGTATGCATAACACATAGGTAACGACAGCGGGGAGCCGGCAGATCGAGAACCGTCAGTTGCCCCTGGCCGCCGCCGGAAGTCCCTGAGCGCGTGCGGGATGCGTCGGCAGAGGCTGCAGACACCCAGGTGGCGATCGACCCCAGCGGCGTGGCCGCGGTACGCCGGCAGTCTCGGCGAGACGCTGGGAGCTGCCCAACCTGCCGGATGACGTAGCCGATCCCGCGGCACAACTCGGCGAGGTCAACCGCGGCAACGTCGCTGCCTGCACCAGGACCCGACCGGAGCTGAGCTCGACCAGCCGGTTGACCATCTTCATGGTGGTCGTCTTGCCGCAGCCCGACGGTCCGACCAGGCTTAGAAGCGCCCCCTCCATGACGTCGAGGGGGTCGCGCCGTAAGCGGTGGTGTTGTGAGACACGGATGCATCCGTTTCATTCGCCGCCCGGACTGGACGACCGCGAGGGTTTATAGCGGGCGGCGCATCACGGGCCGGGACGGGAAGGTGCGACCAACCTCGACGAAGCCTGCCGCGGCGAACATGGCCATCGTCCCAGTGAAGACGGCCGATCCGCTCACGCGAGCCGCGGTCAACGCTTCCACATCTACGGGATGCCCCTCGATGGCTCTCGCCCCGTGGTGCTGGGCGAAGGCAACGGCGGCCTCCAACAATGCCGATCCAACGCCACAGCGCCGATAGCGCTGGTCGACGGCGAAACAGGTCACCCACCAGACGCCAGGGCCCTCATCCCGGAGGAGCTTCGCCAATGCCCTGTTGCCACCCACCCCGGGAAGGGCCGAACGGGGCCCAACCCTGGTCCAGCCGGCGGGATGATCATCGATATAGGCGATGAGCCCCGGCGCCACGATGGCCTCGGTGATCTCCCGGTGCAGGGCACTGCGGTTGTCCCGTGCCGCCCAAGGCGGCTGCCCGCTGTTGTGGAGGAACCGCTGGCACCAGCACCAAGAAGCGTCCTCTCCCCGCTTGCCGAACGCCCCTACGACGTCGCCCCATCGATCGGCAGTGGCCGGGCGTACCTGCACCGGCACGGCGCCGATGTCAGCTTCTCCCGAGGTAGGTGCAGACACAGACCTTGTTGCCATCGGGGTCGGCGAGCACCGTGAACGATGGCGCTTCCGAGTCATCGATCACCGACCCGCCTGTGGCCACGGCCGCCTCGATCCGGGTCTCCGCCTCCTCGGGGGCGAGC
>JAYTOZ010000405.1:0-3650 GCA_043747515.1 Frankiales bacterium
AGCTGGGGCACAGCGCCGTCCAGGCCCTGCTGGGTGGGTCCCCCGACCGGGTGCCCGAGCGCTACGCGATCGCCTCACCGCAGGCGCTGCTGCCGCTCCCCGGCGTACGACTCGTACTGGTGCACGGCGACACGGACATGACCGTGCCGGTAGGCCAGAGCCAGGCCTACGCCGAGCTGGCCGGCGCCGAGTTGCACATCCTGCCGGCCATCGGGCACTTCGAGCACCTCGACCCTGCCTCGCATGCACTCGCGCCGGTGTTCGCGGCCCTCGACACCCTCTGAGCGCTACTGCAGGCCGATGCTCCGGCCCCGCTCGGTTTCGGGGCGCGGGCCGAGGATCCGGCGGTCCCCCGCCCCGATGGCCACGTCGTTGATGCTGGCCTCCCGGCGCGACATCCGGCCGTCGGCGGCGAACTCCCAGTTCTCGTTGCCGTAGCTGCGCCACCACCGGCCGCCCTCGTCGTGCCATTCGTACTGGAAGCGCACCGCGATCCGGCTGCCGCCGAACGTCCAGAGCTCCTTGCGCAAAGCGTAATCCTGCTCGCGCTGCCACTTGCCGGTCAGGAACTCGACGATCTGCGCGGTGCCCTGCAGGAACGTGTCGCGGTTGCGCCAGACCGAATCCGGCGTGTACGCCCCCGCGACCTTCTGCGGGTCACGGGTGTTCCAACCGTCCTCAGCCGCCTGCACCTTGGCGCGGGCGGAGGCCTCGTCGAACGGCGGGAGCGGTGGGCGGTCGTCGGGCACGGCAGGCTCCTTCGGAGCGGTCAGCCGGCGGCGCTGCCGTCGGCCTGCTGGTCGGCGACGGGTGTGCCGGTGGTCAGCGGCGCGGCGTTAGCGGCCGGCGGGGCGGCAAGCTGGTTCCCGGACAGGCTCGCCCGGATCTGGTCCAGTCGGGCCTGCCCGGCGAAGTCCATCGTCGACTTCTCGACCTCGAGCATCCGCCCCTCGACGCTGCTGCTGGCCAGCTCCGCCCCGCCGAGCGCCTTGGCGTACCGCGTTTCGATCTTGTCCCGGACCTCGTCGAGCGACGGCGTGTTGCCCGGCGCGGAGAGCTCCGACATCGAAGACAGGCTCTTGGTGACCTGCTCCTGCATCTTGGCCTGCTCGAGCTGGCTGAGCAGCTGGGTGCGCTCACCGAGCTTTTTCTGCACCACCATCGCGTTGGTTTCGACGGCCTTCTTCGCCTGCTGGGCGGCCTGCAGCGCCTGGTCGTGCAGGTTTTTCAGGTCCTCCATGTTCTTCTCGCCGGACACCAGCTGGTTGGCGAAGGCCTGCGCGGTCTGCTCGTACTCAACCGACTTGGTCGCGTCGCCGGCCGTGCGCGCCTGGTCAGCCAGGACGAGCGCCTGTCGCGCCGAGCCCTGCAGCTTCTCGACCTCGCTCATCTGCCGCGCCAGCTTCATTTCGAGCTGCCGCTGGTTGCCGATGACCGACGCCGCCTGCTGCGTCAGCGCCTGATGCTGGCGCTGCGCGTCCTCGATCGCCTGCTGGATCTGAATCTTGGGATCGGCCTTCTCGTCGATCTTGGCCCCGAACGCTGCCATGAGATATTTCCAGCCCTTGATGAACGGGTTGGCCATCGACTGCTCCTGCCGCTGGGTGGGTCGAGCGCCCATTCTGCCACCCCGCGCTCGCGGGTGGGCTTGACCGCGTGCTGACCCATGGTTGCCTAGGGTCAGTGCTTGGATCCGGCCGGCTTCTGCCGACACCCGCCCAGGCCACCCCTCCCACCGACCAGTGAGGTCCCGTGCCGTCCCGTCTGCGCGTCCTGCCCGCTCTGCTCGCCCTGGCCCTCGTGCCGGCCTGCAGCGGCAGTGCCCCCCGCCGCGTCAGCAAGCCCGTGGGCGCCGCCATCGCGGTGCCGACGCCGACAAGCGCCGTCGCCCCGCAGCGGTCTGCACCGACGGTCCCAGCAGCGGTCGACCCGCACGACCTCTACGCGGCGGACCGCGCCGGCCTGCTTGCGCCGGAGGCCCGGCTTGCCAAGCCGCTCGTCTATGTCCCCGATGACGACGACGCCACCGTGCACGTCATTGACCCGGTCAGCTTCAAGGTCCTACGGGTGGAGCGGGTCGGTCGGCTCCCCCAGCACGTCACCCCGTCGTACGACCTGAAGACGCTCTGGGTCGACAACGACGCGGGGAACAGCCTCACCCCGATCGACCCACGGACCGGTCGCTTCGGCAGGCCGGTGCCGGTCGAGGACCCCTACAACCTCTACTTCACCGCCGACGGTGCGCACGCGGTTGTGGTGGCAGAACGGTTGCAGCGGCTGGACTTCCGTGACCCGCACACGATGGCGCTGCAGCACTCCCTGCGGGTGCCGTGCAGCGGCGTCGACCACGCAGATTTCTCGCCCGACGGGACGCACGCGCTGTTCTCGTGCGAGTTCAGCGGCACGATGCTCTGGGTGGACATGGTCCACCAGCGGGTCGTCCGGCAGATCACCCTGCCGCGTCAGGGCAGCCAGCGACCCAAGCCGCAGGATGTCAAGATCAGCCCCGACGGGGCCATCTATTACGTCGCCGATGAGAACAGCAACGGGGTCTTCCTCATCGACGCTCGGACCCTGCGGGTGCTGCGCTTCCTGCCGACCGGGGTCGGCGCGCACGGGCTCTACGTCAGCCGCAACAGCAAGGACCTCTACATCACCAACCGCAGGGGCGCGTCGGTCTCGGTGCTGGCCTTCGCGCGACAGGCGGTGCGTGCCGTCTGGCCGATCCCGGGCGGCACGCCCGACATGGGCGGGGTCTCGGCCGACGGCAAGGTGCTGTGGCTGTCCGGGCGCTACAGCCGCGAGGTGTACGCGATGAGCACCACCGACGGCCACCTGCTCGCCCGGATCGCCGTCGGCGGCTCGCCGCACGGGCTGTGCGTCTGGCCTCAGCCGGGCCGTTACTCGCTT
The DNA here is from genome assembly GCA_043747515.1 of Frankiales bacterium. GTDB lineage: Bacteria > Actinomycetota > Actinomycetes > Mycobacteriales > SCTD01 > JAYSQK01. Next base: position 2,911 of record JAYTOZ010000405.1, read on the forward strand.
GGTCACACCGGCGTCCTGCGGTGACCCGACGTCTGCTCGGCGTGCTCGTGCTCGTCCTGGCCAGCGCATGCTCGACATCGCCTTCGAGCGCACCGGGGCCCCGAGCCGTCGGGGGCACCGACCGGCCCGCGATCGTCCGGACGCCGGGCGCTCGGCACGCCGCGACCCGGCACTGGTCCGCAGGCCCGCGACTGCCGCGGGCGGTCAGCGAGGTGGGCGTCGCGGCTCTCGGCGCCGACGTGCACGTGCTCGGCGGCTACGTCGACGGCCACCCACACTCCACGACCCACCTGGTGCTCGACACCGCAACCGGCCGGTGGCGCAGCGCTGCGCCGTTGCCGGCTCCTCTCGACCACGTCGGGGCAGTCGCGCTCGGCGGCCGGCTCTACGCCATCGGGGGCTTCGGCGCGCAGCCGGGCGGGACCAGCACGGTGGACGCCTACGACCCAACCACCGACCGGTGGCGCGCGGTGGCCAGTCTGCCCGGCCCCAGGGCGGCCGGTGTGGCGGTGGCCCTCGGCGGCCGGCTGCACTACGTGGGCGGCAAGACCCGTGGTCAGGACACCGGGGAGCACGACGTCTACGACCCGGCGACCAACAGCTGGAGCACCGCCGCGGCGATGCCCACCGCCCGCGACCACGCCGCCGGCGCCGTCGTCGCGGGTCTGTTGTACGTCGCGGCCGGGCGGCCCGGTGAGCTGCGGACCCTTGAGGTCTACGACCCCGGCACCGACCGCTGG
>JAYTOZ010000406.1:0-2744 GCA_043747515.1 Frankiales bacterium
CGTGACCACCGTGGTGCTCGTCCGGCACGGCCTGACCCATCTGACCGGGCCGGTGCTGGCCGGCTGGACGCCAGGGCTGCACCTCGATGAGCGCGGCCAGAAGCAGGCCGTGGCCGTCGCGGAACGACTACGCGAGGTGCCCTTCGCGGCGATCGTCAGCAGCCCACTGGACCGCTGCCTCGACACGGCGGGAGCGATCGCCGAGGGCCGGGCCGAGCAGGTCAAGGTCGACGATCGGCTGGGGGAGTGCCGCTACGGCGACTGGACCGGCCGGCCGCTGAAGGAGCTGGCCAAGGATCCGCTGTGGAAGGTCGTCCAGCAGCATCCCAGCGCGGTGGTCTTCCCCGGGCCGGAGGGCGAACCCCTGCGCGAGACGCAGAACCGTGCGGTCGCGGCCGTCCGCGACTGGAACGCCAAGCTCGGCCCGGACGCGACCTGGCTGGCCTGCTCGCACGGCGACGTCATCAAGGCCGTCGTCGCCGATGCGCTCGGGCTGCATCTGGACCAGTTCCAGCGGATCTTCGTCGACCCGTGCTCGGTGACGGTGATCCGCTACACCGAGCTGCGGCCGTTCGTGGTTCGGGTCAACGACACCGGCGGCGGGGTCGCCGACCTGCTGCCCCCGAAGAAGCGGGCCCGGCGCAAGTCCAGTAGCGACGCGCCGGTCGGCGGCGGCGCGGGCGCCTAGCCGCTGGACCACTCGGCGCGGGCGCCTAGCCGCCGGACCACCCGGCGCGGGCGCCGAGCCGCTGGACCACCCGGCGGGGGCGCCTAACCGCCGGACCACCCGGCGCGGGCGCATAGGCTCTGGGGCGTGCCTCGCCAGCTGTTCGTCTTCGACCCGCCCGACCGGTTCGTCGCCGGCACCGTCGGCCAGCCGGGGGAGCGCACGTTCTACCTGCAAGCCTCCGGTGGTGGCCGGACGGTCAGCGTGGCCCTGGAGAAGGCCCAGGTCGCTGTCCTGGCCGAGCGGCTCGAGGAGCTGCTCGAGACGGTCCGGCGCACCACCGACGCCGACGTCCCCGTCGTGGCGCCGCGCGAGCTGGACGACACCGCGCCGCTCGACGCGCCGGTCGAGCAGGAGTTCCGGGTCGGCACGATGGGCCTGGCGTGGGAGAGCGAGTCTGCGCGCTGCGTCATCGAGGCGCTCGCCCAGGTCGAGGGCGAAGCCCAGGTCGAGCCGCTCGACGACGCCGACGAGGGACCCGACGCGTTGCGGGTCCGGCTGACCGCCGAGATGGCCCGCGCGTTCATCCGCCGGGCCCAACGGGTCGTCGCCGCCGGTCGGCCGCCGTGCCCGCTGTGCAACCTGCCGCTGGACCCGGAGGGGCACGTCTGCCCCCGTCAGAACGGGCACCGCCGCTGACCGGGGCTGCGAGGAGCGACGACCTACCGGACACTGTGCGGGTGGAGCCGATGCCCGCGCCGCCGGAGCTTGACCTCGAAGGTGCCCTCACGCTGCTGCGGGAGGGTGAGTTGTCGGTCGAGGGGCGGCTGGTCGACGCCAGCAACGCCACGCTCTACTGCACGACCACCCACGAGGGGGTGACAGCCACCTGCGTCTACAAGCCGGTGCGGGGCGAGCGGCCGCTGTGGGACTTCCCGGACGGCACGCTGGCGGGGCGCGAGCTCGGTGCCTACCTCGTCTCGGCAGCCACCGGCTGGGGGGTCGTCCCGCCGACGGTCCTGCGCGACGGGCCGTTCGGCAGCGGCATGTGCCAGCTGTGGGTCGACGTCGATGAGACCGTCGACCTGCAGGTGCTGGCCCGCAGCGACCACGAGGACCTGCGCCGGATGGCGGTGCTCGACGCGGTCATCAACAACGCCGACCGCAAGGGTGGCCACCTGCTCCCGACGACCGAGGGCCGGGTCCATGGGGTCGATCACGGGATCTGCTTCTCGGCCGAGGACAAGCTGCGCACGCTGCTCTGGCAGTGGCGCGGCGAGCCGCTGTCCGACGAGGCGCTTGAGATGCTGTCCCGCCTGCGGGCCGAGCTGGAAGGCCAGCTGCACAACGCACTCTCGGAGCACCTCACCCGACGCGAGGTACGGCGCACCAAGGAGCGGGTCGACCGGCTGCTGGCGACCGGCCTGCATCCCTACCCGTCGCAAGACTGGCCGGCGATCCCGTGGCCGCCGTTCTGAGCCGCGTTACGGGACGTTGACGCAACCCGCCTGACGGCCGAGCCGGCTCAGCCCGGCGAGGTCACCGGCGGCGTAGTCGACGGCCCCGCGCTGCAGGACCGCCGCCATCAGCTGTCGGCCATCGGCGACGTGGTCGAGGTCCATCGTGTGCCCGAGCTCGTGCAGCACCACCGAGCGCCAGGACGCACCGCCGGTGAGCGGCAGCCGGTCGGTCCGGTCGAGCGCGATCACCGCTGCGCGCATCGCGGCCACCCGGTGACCTCGGTGATCGTCGGTGCCGAACCACGCCGTCCGGGTGACCCCGAGCACCAGACTGGGCTGACCGCTCAGCAAATCGCTGTGGGCCGCGTCGGACCAGCCGATCAGCACCGGCCGGCTGGCGTCCGGCGAATTGGGCAGCCAGCTCGTCGTCGGCGACGAACCGACGATGCCGTCGAGGACCCAGCGGGTGCCGGTGACCGCCGACACCCGGTTCACCGCGCGGGTCACCACGCCGAACCCGCCACGCGGCCCGCCGCCCGGCGTGAACTGCCAATGGATCGGCGTACACGGGTCCCAGCGCACCGGTCGCCCGTCCAGCTTCGCCGAGAAGCGGAACG
>JAYTOZ010000407.1:0-1880 GCA_043747515.1 Frankiales bacterium
CCGCCGCCAACCCGCCCGCCGGCGCCGCCCCGGTCGACGTCGCAGGACCGGAGGGGCAGGTGACCGCCTCCCCGCACCCCGCCGCCGACTTCGCGACACAGGAGGTCATCCGGCCAGCTGCCGTGCTCTCCGAGCGGCACACCCGGTTCATCCTGCAGGGTTTGGCCGAAGACGATGTCAGGGCGGGCGGCCACTGGTGGATCCGGGTCGGCACCTGGCGCCGGTACGAGTCACCCTGGGCCGTCGGCGCCGACGAACCTGGTGACGCCTTGCATGTGGGGACGATCAGTTGTGTCTACGACAGCCCCTCGCGCTACTGCGTCACCGTCTTCCGCGTGTCCATGACCTCGTTCGGTCTCCGCCGCGGTTGGACGACCGAGTCGCTGTGTGGCGAAGCATTCGGCTATGCCGGCCTGACCCTCGCGGATTGCCCGCGGGCTTCGCTCGCAATCCCACCCGAGCCGTTTGTCGAGTCCCACCGCGATGCGGGACCGCGCCGCTAGAGCGGTCCTGTCGGCAGCTCAGGCAGCGGCGACGAACTCCGTGCGCTCGACCAGCAGGATCCCCACCGTGATGGCGTGGCCGCACTCGACGCAGGCCAGGTCCAGGCACTGCTCGCCGTGCCCGTCCTGACACGGGGGAGCGAGGAACACCTGCTCGTCGAGGCACTCGGGGCACCAGCGGTACTGCTCTGTCGTGGTCATGCACCGACCGTGCCACGGGGGTCCGACAGTTCCGGGTTGCCACGCCGGGAGCGGCCTCGCCGCGCGTGACACGATCTGCCGCGATGAGCACCCCCGACACCGCACCCACCCCCGCCCCGGCGTACGACAGTGCGTTCCTCAAGGCCTGCAGGCGCGAGCCGGTGCCGCACACGCCGGTGTGGTTCATGCGGCAGGCCGGGCGGGCGCTGCCGGAATACCGCGCGCTGCGCGAGGGCACCTCCATGCTCGAGTCGTGCTTCCGGCCGGACCTGGTCACCGAGATCACGCTGCAGCCGGTCCGCCGGTTCGGGGTCGACGCGGCGATTTTCTTCAGCGACATCGTGGTGCCGCTCAAGGCCGTCGGGGTCGACCTCGACATCGTGCCGGGCGTGGGGCCGGTCGTCGCGAAGCCGTTCCGGACCGCCGCCGACCTCGATCGGCTGCCGTTGCTCGAGGACGTGCCGGCGGTCGCCGAAGCGGTCCGCGCATTGGTCGGCGAGCTCGGGGCGATTCCGCTGATCGGCTTCGCCGGCGCGCCGTTCACGCTTGCCAGCTACCTCGTCGAGGGCGGTCCCAGCAAAGATCAACGCACCACCAAGGCGCTGATGTACGGCGAACCGACGCTCTGGGGTCGGCTGATGGAGCGCCTCGCCGACATCACCCTGGCCTTCCTGCGGGTGCAGATCGATGCGGGCGCATCGGCGGTGCAGCTGTTCGACTCCTGGGTGGGCGCGCTGCCCGCGCAGGACTACCGGCGGTTCGTCCAGCCGCACTCGGCGCGGATCTTCGCCGGCGTCGCTGACGTGCAGCGGATCCACTTCGGGGTCGGCACGGGCGAGCTGCTGCACGACATGGGGCAGGCTGGCGCGGACGTCGTCGGCGTCGACTGGCGGGTGCCGCTGGATGAGGCCGTACGCCGGGTCGGTCCCGGCAAGGCGGTCCAGGGCAATCTGGACCCGACGCTCGTCTTCGCGCCGACCGAGGTGGTCCGCCGCGAGACCGAGCGGATCCTGGCCGAGGGGCGCTTCGCCGAGGGGCACGTGTTCAACCTCGGCCACGGGGTCCTGCCGGAGACCGATCCCGACGTGCTCGCGCGGGTCGTCGAGCACGTCCACGAGGCCAGCGCCCGCTGAACTGGGACGCCGGTGAGGGTTCGCGGCGCGGCGCCGGGCCGGC